>JBBQRJ010000139.1:0-10469 GCA_038214955.1 Aggregatilineales bacterium
GATCGTTCGCATCACGGCGGAAGGGTTGGACGCGCCGATCTCGCTGCCGACGGGTTTTCTTTCGGATAGCTCAATTATAGATGAATTCGAGGTTTCGCCCGATTTGCATTACGCGGCGGTGACGGCGCGTACCAGCGATTATCAGACGGTGTTCCCCGTTCGCATCGCGGATTTGAACGCGGGGGTGTGGATTGAGTTCACCCCGCCGCAAGGAACAGCAGAAACCTATACCCTGAGCAATTTTGATTCGTCTAGCAAGCGCATCGCGGTGTCTTATGCTACCAACCTAGAGTCCGGCTATTTCGGCGGGTTTGGCGTGCTTGATGCGGCATCCGGGAACTACACCGAGCAATTTACAAACCCTAATTTCCCGCGTGATGCGTTTAGCAGCGTGGCGAATGGTTGGGTCATGCTAGGCGAATGGGACGCCACTGGAATTCGCCTACACTCTAGCTGTTATGCGTGCGAACCGCCGTTTGAAGGCGAGTATTCGGCGTGGAATCCTGACACAGCAACTTATATCCCCACTACAGGGGATGCTTTCACGATTTTCGGGGAACAACTTGCGATGACAGGCGAACTCATCGTCAGCTCGTATTCGCAAGATTTTCCGTTTAGCACTGAACCAGCCGCCTATTTTCCCTACCCAAATATTCTGGTTTACATGCCATCGTCGGCTTACCTGCCGACATTCGGGAGTCAATCGGGGGAGTATGAGGCAACGCCGGAATCGCCCGTGATTTACGCGAATCCTGATGAGGTTGACCTCAGCGAACACCGTTTTGAGTGGGTGGTTGACGGGCAATCTATCCTCGCAGATGTCAATAACACATGGACGCTGATCAATCGTTCGGGTGGTTCACAACTGATTACGCCGTTTAGCGACGCTGATCACATCATCGGGACGCCTGACGGTTGGATTGTCATTGAGCCGATTGGAAGCGATCAAAGTATCGTGCGGCAGTACACGCTTGATCAAACGCTGGTGTATGAGAACACACTAGGCACGATCAACAGTATTGACCTGCGCGTGCTGGACGCGACTGATCTGGGCGAAAGCGTGTCGCCTGTGCCAGCGGCGTTCACGGCGATTCAACCGGATTTCGCACAGCTAGAGACGGTCATGCTGGCGAACCAGCCGGTATGCCCTAACTTCATGCCGTCGCGCTTGTTCCCCGGTCAGCATGGGCAGGTGACTCCCGGCGATGCGAACAACATTCGCATCAACCCAACGGTGACGGCTGAGATCGTCGGGCAGATTCCCGGTGGCGCGTTTTTTGACATCCTATCAGGTCCCGAATGCAACGACAATACGGCGTGGTGGTACATCCGATATAACGGGCAGTACGGCTACACGGCGGAAGGCATGGGCAGCGAGTATTTTGTGGAGTTGGTGCGCCCGTCATGATTGTGTTATCGCATTTTCAGATCAAGCCGCTGCTCTATGCCCGCAAAAAGGGCGCGGACAGCGCGATCACATCGGGTGATCTTGGCATGACGAGTGTTGAAGTGCCGATCAGCGCGGAGGGGATCACCTTTGCCGAAGGATCGCTCCTGTCATGGGACGATGCGGAGGAAATCAGCGAACAGGAAAACGCCTGTTTTGCCTTCGATGGCGACTCGATCCGCAAGATTCAAGCGTTCTCGGATGTCACTAACCGCCATTGTTCGCTGTATCCGACGGAGAGCGCCCCGACGATCTTGATCGCTGGCTTTCCGATGCATCGCATCAAGGGGACGAACCCGTATCAGGATACACTCGCCAAGATTAAGGCGGCGAACCCGATGGGGCGCGTACTGGATACGTCAATGGGACTCGGTTATACGGCGATACAGGCGGCTAAGACCGCTGAACACGTCATCACCGTTGAACTTGACCCATCGGTGATGGAAGTCGCCCGCCAGAACCCCTGGTCACGGGAATTGTTCGACAACCCGAAGATTGAACGGCGCATCGCAGACAGCTTCGATGAAGTGGCTACGTTCGGTGTGGAAACGTTTTCACGGATTATCCATGATCCGCCTACCATGCAGCTTGCAGGTGATTTATACTCCGGTGAGTTTTACCGTGAACTGCATCGCATTTTGAAACCGAATGGTCGCCTGTTTCACTATATTGGCGATTTAGAAAGCTCGTTCGGCTCGCGGGTGGCGAAGGGTGTGGTCGAGCGGCTTGGCAAGGTGGGTTTTCGCAGCGTGACGCGCCGCAATGAAGCGTTCGGCGTGGTTGCCAGTAAATAGCCTCACCCCCCAACCCCCTCTCCGAAAAGAGGAGAGGGGGAGACAGGCAACCTCACCCCCCGACGCCCTCTCCAAATGGAGAGGGGGAGAAAACGAGGGAAGATGAAGGATAGACGGACGCCATGAATGGCGTCCCTACGAAAATAAAGGACATGATCTTGAATCGTTCGTTTCTCACCATCGGGTTGGCGTATGCGGCGTTTATCGGGTTGGGCGCGGTAGGCGGGTTGATCAACGTGGCATGGACACCCATGCAAGCCGAATTCAATTTGCCGCTGAATGCAACATTGGGAGTTTTGCTGCTGGCAAGTACGCTCGGTTATCTGACTGCCAGCTTTTTAAGCGGGACGGTTATGGGACGGATCGGGGCGGGCAAACTGCTCATCGCCGGCGCGGGTTTGATGGCGCTTGGTTTGTCTGGCTACGTCGTCGCGCCTGTGTGGGAAGTCGTGATCATCAGCGGGTTCATTACCGGAGTCGGTAACGGCTTGACCGACGCGGGGTTGAATGCGTACTTAGCAGAGCATTACAGCGCACGGGCAATGAATTGGCTACACGCCTGTTTCGGCATTGGAGTCACCCTTAGCCCGCTGATTATGACGGCAATCATCGAAAATGAACTGTCGTGGCGAGTCGGGTATGGACTGGTGGCAGTGTTTGAAGTCGTGCTGGTGGTCGCGTTCTCGCTGTCGGCGGGATGGTGGAAAACATCGGCAGTCGTCGCGGCAGGCACTCAGCGAGTCAGCATCGGCGCGACGTTACGCCTTCCGATGGTGTGGATGGGAATTGCACTGTTCTTCCTGTACGCGGGCTTAGAAAGCACACCGGGGCAGTGGTCGTTCAAGCTGTTCACGGAAGCACGCGGCGTCGAAAGCGGCTTGGCGGGGTATCTGGTCAGCGTTTATTGGGGCAGTTTCACCATCGGGCGTATGGTCTTCGGGACACTGCTTAAGGGATTCTCGTCACGGGTCGTGATCGGCTGCATCCTAGGGGCGTTATTCGGCGCGGTGCTGCTGTGGTGGAATCCCGATCCGGTCATTGGTTACGCGGGCTTGGTCATTCTGGGTTTCGCACAAGCGCCCCTGTTCCCCCTGCTCATTTCGCAGACGCCGAAAATTGTGGGCGCGGCACATGCTCCCAACGCGATTGGGTTTCAGGTGGCAGGTGCGGGGATCGGCGTTGCGTTGCTGCCTAGTTTAGCGGGGCTGCTATCGGATAATCTGGAGCAAGGTATCGCCGTGATTCCGCCGTTTATCGTCGCGGCGTGTGTCGCCGTCGCCGTGCTTTATATTTTCGGGATGGCGCGGCGGGCAGAAGCGGTCAACACGACGCCACAAGCAGTTGCCGTCGAGGGGTAATTTAAAACAGTCTCAGCCCGTCTCCCGTAAAGCAGCCTCACCCCCCGACCCCGATCCTAAAAAGACGCCCTTCCCCCCCGAACCTAAGAAGCAGCCTCACCCCCCGACCCCGAACCGAAAAAGACGCCACACCCCCCGACCCCCTCTCCCAAAAGCAGGAGAGGGGGAGAAAAACACCATGAACTGTGAAAGAAACCTGCAAATAGAAGGAGATTCAAAATGACAGACAATGCTTATCAAGTAGCGACACCGAATGTTGATCTCAAGTCGCTGGATCGGTTGGTTGGCACATGGGAAGTTTCCGGCGATGTACAAGGAAGGGTCACATTTGAATGGATGTAAGGCGGCTTCTTCCTGATCCAGCACTTCGATTTTGACCATTCGGGGCATCGGGTCACAGGTATGGAGGTGATCGGGCATGAACAGAAGTTTGGAGAACCGGCTAGCGCCGACATCAAATCGCGCATCTACGACACGACGGGCAATACCTTCGAGTATGTGTATGAACTTGAGGGCGATACCCTGACAATCTGGGGAGGCGAGAAAGGCTCTCCCGCTTACTATCGCGGCACGTTTAGCGCCGACGGCAACAGCGCCAGCGGTGGATGGGTGATCGCATCTGTCGCAATGAGTTCGCCGCGCCGTACCTGATCGGTTGTTAAGCCATCGCGTGCGTACCATGTCCCCGCGCCGTAAAGGATTCCGTAGCGCAGCACAACGCCAATCGGCATTTCTGCGACAGCATTTTCTAGTGATTGCGTGGCGGCAATTGTTGTCCCACGCGGCGGCGGCGCATCGAGATCGAGCGGCTCGTCTTCACGCGAGGGTTGATCACCCGGTACGCAAATCCACGAAATGCTTTGCGCGATCATGCGCTTTACGCCCACCGACAGCGCCGCATCGACTAGATTGCGTGTGCCTTCACTCCGCAGACGGGAATTTGCCGCAAAGTCGCGTCCGGCGAGATCGGTTAGCTGGTGGATAACGATGTCTGGCTGTTCGGCTTGCAGCGCGGCAAACACGCTGGCGCGATCCAGCGCGTCTATGACGCACGGTCTACCGCCCAACGCCACGATCAGAATTCGCTTATGCGGCGTGCGAGTCGTCCCCGCTACGTCGTGACCTGCTTCGAGCAGCAAGGGTAATAAGTTGCGACCTATTGCGCCCGTCGCCCCGGCAAGTAAGATTTTCATGCATCCCCTCTGGTTGGTACAGCCTAAGTATAACGAATTGAATGCGTTTGTCGGCAACTCACGTTAAAATCACAAGGCACTGTTAAGATAAAACGAAATACAAAGGGGTTAGGATCGAATCATGCAGCACTTGAGTACGCTCACCGAATTGGCGAACGCCGTATCTACCGTTGCAGAGATCGCCCGTCACACGCAAACGTACCGCTTCAACGTGAGCGGCGCGATCACGCTGTACATGGATGCGGAAGGTGCAGAAGTTCGCATTTTACGCCGCGCTGGTACTGATCCCCAAATTGAAGTAGAAGCCAACTTACAAGCGCCGTTCGCATGGCGCATCGCAACCGATCAAGATGAGGCGGGGGTGTATGTCGTGGCGCGGCGGCGTCCGGTGGTGGGCGCGGTGGCGTCGGGATCCTTCTTGGTCAGCGTGCCGCAAAGTACCTATCTGGTGTTGAAGCTGAAAGAATGCCGCCTGAGCCTTGAGGCGATCACCGGGACGGTTGAACTGCCCGCGAATGGGGGAATCCGGTTGGCGTGAGAACCGCCTCACCCCCCTAGCCTGAAGAAAAGACGCCTCACCCCCCAGCCCCCTCTCCGAACATAGGAGAGGGGAGAAAAGCAACCTCACCCCCGACCCCCTCCGAAAATAGGAGAGGGGAGAAAAGCAACCCCACCCCCGCCCCCTCCCCGAATTCAGGGAGGGGAGAAAAGATAAATGCAGGAGGTAAGACTTGGATTTTGACGAGCGTCGGGTTATTATCTATCACCTTTATCTTTTTAATTATTGGAGATATGCATGTCACAGGATATTTCGCAGCGTGGTTATGCCCGCCCGGACGTGTTGGTTTCGACGGAATGGGTTGCAGAACACCTGAATGATGCTAACGTTCGCGTGATCGAGTCGAATGAAGACCCGCTGTTGTACGCCAGCGGTCATATCGCCGGTTCGGTGCAGGTCGATTGGACGCATGACCTCAATGATGCGCTGCGGCGCGATTACCTGAATAAACAGGGGTTCGAGTCGTTGATGTCACGTATTGGCGTGACGCCAGAGACGACGGTGGTTTTTTATGGCGATAAAAATAACTGGTGGGCGACGTATGCGTTCTGGGTGTTCCAGTTGTTCGGTCACAAAAACGCGAAAGTCATGGATGGTGGGCGTGCGAAATGGGAACGCGAAGGTCGTGCATTGACCCGCGAAGTCCCGAACTATGAAGCGACAACCTACACCGCGCCTGACCGGGATGATAAGGCGATTCGTGCTTTCCGCGAAGAAGTGTTACAGCACTCGAACGCGGCGAAACCGATGATTGATGTGCGAAGCGCAGCAGAATACAGCGGCGAAAAGTTGCACATGCCCGACTACCCGAATGAAGGCGCATTACGCGGCGGTCACATCCCCGGCGCGAAAAATGTCCCGTGGAGCAAGGCGGTCAATACGGATAACGGCACATTCCGCCCCGCTGATGAACTGCGCGTGCTATACGAACAGGAACAAGGGTTGTCGCCTGATAAAGACGTGATCACTTACTGCCGCATTGGTGAGCGTTCGTCGCATACGTGGTTCGTGCTGACGTACCTGCTCGGCTACCCAAGCGTTCGCAATTATGACGGCTCGTGGACGGAATGGGGCAACCTCGTCGGCGTGCCGATTGAGCGTTAGTGATGTCTGATTATCCCGAAGCACTGACAGAAATTGTGGCTGAACTACAGTCGATTACGGATCGGCAGGAACGCGCCGAACTGTTGATCGAATACGCGGATCGGTTTGATACGGTCAAAGTGCCAGAGTCGATTGCGACCAAACCCTACTCTAAAGAACATCGCGCCCCCGCGTGCGAATCGGAGGCGTATGTGTGGACAGAGGATCGCCCCGACGGGACGTTTGATCTGTATTTCGATGTGCTGAACCCGCAAGGTTTATCGGCAATGGCAATGTGCGTGATCCTCAAGGAGACGCTGCAAGGTCAGCCGCTGGAACAGGTCGCGCAGATCACGCCGGATATTGTGCCGCAAATTTTCGGGCGCGAATTGAGTATGGGCAAAGGAGCGGGCTTAAGCGGGATCGTGTCGCTGGTGCAGTATCAAGCGAGGCAACGATTGAAGAAATGATGGAAATCGCAGACAACGCGCTTGTGAAACCTGAGTTTCGGATAGGTCTCGTTGATTTTCTTTAGCCTCACCCCCCAACTTCCTCTCCCAAAAGCAGGAGAGGGGGAGTAAACCAGAGGACGCGCAACGGCGCGTCCCTACGGAAAAATTACCTGTAAGAAGGGATATGAAAAGAGAGATATGAGCGAGCAGTCGCGGTGCGAATCCAACGAATGCTAGGGGGCTTTCTCCAAAATGTCGTGCGTGCCAATGTTACGGAAGCGACAGATTGATTCACCGCTTTCATCATCTTTATCATACTCGAAGGTGATGCGATAAGAACGATCTACGCGGCACTCCCAAATACCTTCATAGCCTTGCATCTTCTTGACCCGCAATGACGGGTGACGAGGATTCTGCACAAAAAGTAGAAAGGCTTTGTCTGCCTTCTCTTGGATTTCTTTTGGCAGTGTTTTATAAGCCTTCTTAAATCGCGCTTCCCATCTGTAGATCATTCATCGTCGCTATGCAGATCGGCTATGAAGCCCTCTATTGTTCGGAAGCTCTTTCCTCGTCCCGCTGCAATATCGGCGTCTGCCTCAGCTTCCGCTGCTTGCCATTCGGGAGTCCAGAAGTAGGCTTGTTCGGGGTCGGTGATGAGTAATTTACCGTCCGCTATTTTTTGCAGCAGCGCCGATAAATTACCCCCGTTTTCTTCTGCCAGCCGCGCCAGTGCCGCAACACGGCGTTCGCGTTCTACGCCGCTGCCCAAATTGATGACTACTTCGGGTTCATGTGTCGCCATTTGCGCTCTCCTGTAAGGCGCTCAAGAAACTAAGTCTCGGACAATAAGCTGATTTGTTCAGAGACTTCATCCGACCAATCGAGAAACCAAAGATAACTAGGCACGCCCTTGCTCTACGGCAGTCAGGTATCGGTCATAGGCTTCATCAAACCCCATCGAACCAAAGCGTGATATAAATCCTTCTGAGGCAGCGAATTCCCGTATTGAAGCAAGGTTATCAGCCTCAAGCGCAGCAACAATCATGTTATTGTGCTGCATGAAGTAAAGCATCTGCTCACCCGATAATGACCAATCGGTATTTTCAGTATTGCTCGAAGCACGTTCAATCTTTTTGATTGCCATTGAGAGTCCGTCCATCTAAATTCAGAGATTATTACGAACTATACCACGATTTCAGGGGCGTTAACTGCTACTCACCAGGGCATTTCTGAGCCGTCGTAGCGGTAGAAACGCCCGCTTGAGTCGCGGGTGGCGCGGTCAATCACGCGCAGCATTCCGCTGACCGACTCTTCCGGCGACAGGGACGCACTCCGTCCACCCATGTCGGTTCGTACCCAACCGGGGTCAATGCTGACTACGCTAATTCCTGCTCGTTTGAGGTCGAATGAAAGTGATCGCGTGATCGAGTTCAAAGCCGCCTTGCTTGCCGAATATGAATAGACTCCGCCACCGTCGCGCAGTTCCAGCGAGGCATATTCCGAGACGATGTTGATAATCTTGGCGTTTGCGCCGCGCCGTAGTAAGTCGAGAAACTGCTGCGCGATCATCATGGGCGCGACGGCGTTCACATGAAAGATGTGCAAACTCTCAGCCGCATCAATCTTGCCCAGTTTTTCTTCATCATGGGCAATGCCGGCATTGTTGATCAAGACATCTAGCGTTGGGGTGAGATTCTTCACTAACGAGTAAGCTGCCTCTACGCTGGCGATGTCCGTCACTTCCATAGGAATGATACTCAAGTGGGTAGATCGGATTTGCTGAAGCGCTTCAGCGTGTTCCGGGTTACGACACGCCGCAAAAACCCAATCTCCACGCTCAAGACACTGGCGGACGAACTCAAAACCAATTCCGCGTGATGTCCCTGTGATCAAGATGCGCTGCATCGCTTTTTCTCCGTAGTTTGTAAAGAAGTTTAGCCCAAATGTCTGTTCTACGCCTGTACAATGCTTGCTTATTCAGGGGGTGCAATTCATAATTACTAGCGTCGATCATAAGGAGTCGGCGCCATATGACTACCACCGCCACTACAGCGAGAACCGCTAATACAGAAACAATTTTTATCTCCTACAGCCGCCGCGATTGGGAATCGCACGTCCGCCCGATGGTGGATCGTTTAACCCAAGCGGGATTTTCCGTGTGGGTGGATCAACACCTGCTGCAAGGGGGACAAGACTGGCGAGACGAGATCAATCACGCGCTCGATGCGTGCAGCAAAATGATTTTGTGCGTGTCACCGGACGCGCTCGAATCGAAGTATGTGCGGCTTGAATATCGCTATTTTCTGGATGAAAACAAGCCGATCATCCCCGTGATTTGCCGCGAAACCAAGCTGCTGCCCGAACTGCGTCCGCTGCAATGGATTCCCTACGATTTCGACGCCTTGTTTCAACTGCTCACGCGACCTACCGACTCGCCAACGGTCATGATCACGACGCCGACTACCGCGATACGCACGCCGATTACATCGAGCAATGCGCCGACGATGCGCGAAATCTCGCATTTACGCGGGCATGACAAACCGATCAGCAGCCTGTCGTTTTCGCCGGATAGCAAAACGCTGGTGTCTGCCTCTGCCGACGGCATGATCCGGCTGTGGGATGCGGAGACGCGGCGCGAATTGTTGAGCGTCACCAACCGCGATTCGCTCTACGATGTGGAATTTTCGCCCGATGGCAAAATGCTGGTGGCGGCAATGGGGGCGAAGTTTGGCAATACCAGCAGCTTGATGTTGTGGGACGTTGGCACGCATCAAACGATTGCTACGTTTGGGACGCATAGCACGCGCCTATTCGAGATTGTGTATTCGCCCGATGGCAAACGAGTCGCGTGTGCGTGTTGGGATCATACGGTGACGATCTGGGATGTGATGAGTCAGGAAAAGGTTATCACGCTGGAAGGTCATACCGAATCGGTGTCCTCGGTCGTGTTTTCGGCAGATGGATCGCGGCTTGCATCCGGTTCATGGGATGGGACGGTTCGCCTGTGGGATGGCAACCACTACGGTTTGATCGGCACATTGAGCGGGCATACGGATCAGGTAAACAGCATTGCGCTATCGCCGGATGGTGGACGCCTCGCGTCTGTCTCGGCTGACCAGACGGTTCGCTTATGGAATACGTCTACGTTGGAGATGATCATCTCGTTTAATCAAGGGGTGCCGGTATGGTGTTCTGCTTTCTCGCCCGATGGCAAGGTGTTAGCGACGGGCGGCATGAACGGGGCGATCAAGCTGTGGTGCATGAAGGATTTGCGCGAATTGACGACGCTCGCGGCGCATCAAAAGCTTGTTTTGTCGCTCGACTTTTCGTCGGACGGGGCGATTCTCGCGTCGGGCGCCCGCGACGGCACGATCAAGCTGTGGAGTCCGGCGTAAAGCGGAAAGAAGCCCCAACCCGAAGCAAAAACAGCCTCACCCCCTAGCCCCCTCTCCCAAGGGAGAGGGGGGAGTTGATCAAGTATCGAGGCGGTAGCCGACGCCCCACACGGTATCAATGACGGGACGCATCCCCTTCAACTTATGGCGCAAGTGGGCGATATGCACATCGACGGTGCGTGTTTCGC
>JBBQRJ010000140.1:0-10390 GCA_038214955.1 Aggregatilineales bacterium
AACCGAGTAACCCGCTGTTGCCCGTCAGCGCCAGCAGCCAGCCGATCCCGCCGCCGAACGTCGCCAGCATCAGCGCGAGTCGGCGCGTCTTGACCGAGCGCGTGAACGCCGCAATGAACGCATACATCATGGGGATCAAGACCGCATTGCAGACCGCCCGCAAAACGTGAAACGCAACCATCAACGCGGGGGCAAGGCGCGGATCATTTGCGGGGATCAAGCGTCCAACGATCCAACCTGTGGTGATATAGGGGAGATAAAACAGCGGTGCGCTGGAATGTCCCTCTGAGGTGTAGAACAGGTAGAAATTCCAGATGCCCCGTGCGCCGAGTCGCATTTTGCCGAGATACGAATTACCATCTTCGACGCCGAACAACATCCCGCCGAAGCGCCATTGATCGCCCTGAGTCGCCCATGCGACAACATAGGGCGCGGTGGTGATCACGATGACGATCAGCGTGAACAGGGCGACGGTTCGCCACTCGCGCAAGGTGACACGTTTAGGATTGTAGGGACGCGAACCATCGCGTCCGGTGGTTTGATCCAATGCGGACGCCATAAATGGCGTCCCTACAGACAAATGCATCACCTTACTCGCCGCCAAAAACCTGCTCGTACACTTCCGGTTCGATCAAGTCCTCAAGCGACCAATCGCACATGACCGGAAATTCAGGCGAAGATAGCTGAACGTCATTGGCTTTCGCCCATGTGTCAAGCTCAGCAACCGACTGGTTGATCGTGTTCATATCGAACGGCTCACCCACCGCAAGAATCATGCGTTCGGGTTCAGAGCCATCCCCGGCAACCACCGCCCAATGATTATCATCGGTGAGACAAATATAGGCACGCTGCAACATGGGATTATACTTTCTATAATAGGGTTTGAAACAATGCTAAACTAGAACTATGCCGACGCCTTGATGTGCGTTAGAATTGATTTTAAGTTAAAAGTTAAAAGTGGAAAGTGGAAAGTGGATAGAACATCTTTCTCTTTTAACTTTCTACTTTTAACTTTTAACTGTTTGAGAGAAAGACGATTACATGCCGCTGCGGATTTACAACGTACTTGGACGCGAAAAACAAGACTTCACGCCGTTAGAACCGGGTAAAATCGGGATGTATGTATGCGGACCCACCGTTTACGATCACCCGCATATTGGTCACGCGAAAAACTACGTCTCGTTTGATGTGATCGTGCGCTACCTGCGCTACCTCGGCAATGATGTGCTGTACGTGCAAAATATCACCGATGTGGGGCATTTGCGCGACAGCGGCGAAGACCCGATACAGTTGGTTGCTCGACGCACGCAAGCAAAGCCGTTGCAAGTTGCGGAAATGTTCACCAAAGCCTATTTTGATGCGATGGATGCGATAGGTGTGCAGCGTCCTGATATTTCCCCGCGTGCCAGCGGTCATGTTCCCGAACAAATCAAGATGATCGAAACGCTCATTCGCAAAGAAAATGCCTATGTCAGCGAAGGCAGCGTATATTTTGACGTGACCAGCGACCCCGATTACGGCAAACTGTCAAATCGGCGTAAGGAACAGCAAGAAGCGGGCGCTCGTGTCGAAGTACGCGGCGAAAAGCGTAATCCCGAAGATTTCGCGCTGTGGAAGCGTGCTGAACCGGAACACATTCTCCGTTGGGACAGCCCGTGGAGTGAAGGTTTTCCCGGTTGGCACATCGAATGTTCGGCAATGGCGAAGAAATATCTCGGCACGACGTTCGACATTCACGGCGGCGGCATCGACAACATTTTCCCGCACAACGAGTCAGAGATCGCGCAGAGCGAATGTGCCAATGATGTTGATTTTGCCCGCTACTGGATGCTCGTCGGGTCGCTGCTCGTGCCAGATGAATACGGCAACGCGGTTAAAATGTCCAAGAGTCTGGGCAATTTCGTGACCATTGCGGACGCGCTGGAACGCTACCAACCCGAAGCGATCCGCATGTTCATGTTGGGCGTGCATTACAGCAACCCGATCACCTATGAAGATGGGGCGATTGATGGGGCGGCGCGGGGATGGGAACGCTTGTACAACGCGGTACGCCTGACTCGCCGTGCTATGAATACGGCGCAAGCGGGCAGCGGCGACGGTAACGCCATTCTGGAAGTCATCGCTAAAACGCGGGCGGACTTCGGCGCGGCGATGGATGATGATTTCACCGCACCGTTGGCGATTGCCAGCTTGCAAGAATTCACCCGTGAGGTCAATACGCTGCTCAACAGCGGCGTGAATATCGGCTTGGATGTGCTAAATGCCATTCACGACGCCTACACCGATTTAGGCGGCAAGGTGTTAGGAATCATACCGCAGCATGAATCAGCGTCGGGTGATGGCGCACGCGAAGCCGCGCTGGTCGAACTGCTGATCACGATGCGGGCGGAAGCACGAGCGAAGAAAAATTGGGCAGAAAGTGACCGTATCCGCGATGAACTGGCGAAAGCGGGCGTTATCCTAGAAGATCGTGCCGATGGTACGATCTGGAAGACAAGCTAAATGACAGAATTCCTGTACGGGCATTGGGCAATCATGGAAACGCTCCGTGCCGGACGCCGCAAAACCGAACAGCTTTTGATCACCGAGACGGTAGAAGAAAAAGGCATCGTCGCAGAGATCATCAACACGGCGAAGGAGCGCGGCGTGATAGCGAAACGAGTCGCTCGTCGCATCATTGATGATCTGGCAGATGGCGCGAATCATCAAAACATGGTGCTGCGTACCAGCGATTACCCTTACGTCGAAGTCGCGCAGATCATGGAATTGGCGAAAACACGCGGCGAAAAACCGTTTATCCTACTGCTCGATTTGCTCAAAGACCCGCAGAACGTCGGCGTGTTGATGCGTGTGGCAGATGCCGTCGGCATTCATGGCGTGATCTTGCAGGATCGGCGCGGCGTTGATGTGACTCCGGCAGTCGTCAATTCATCATCGGGCGCGGTAGAACACTTGCAGATTGTGCGCGTGACCAACCTCGTCCAGACGATGCGCGACCTCAAAGAGCAGGACGTATGGATGGTAGGCTTAGACGGTGGACCCAACGTCGCACCCATCGACAAAACCGATCTCAATATGGCTATCGGGATTGTGTTGGGGAGCGAGGGCGAAGGAATGCGCCGCCTTGTGCGCGATACGTGCGATCTGCTGCTGTCGCTGCCTATGCGCGGTTCGGTTGCCAGCTTGAACGTCGCTACCGTCGGTTCAGTCGCGTTGTACGCCGCATGGCAAGCACGCGGTTGGCAGGGGTGGGCGCACGCTTAAGAACAGTTAAAAGGAGAAAGTTAAAAGTTAAAAGTCAAAGAACCTATTTGCCAAGACCAAGCGGGTGTCCTCTAGTTTGAACAATGAGCCAAAAGGGGATCAAGGCGAAAACGTCCATAAACACTTTCGACTTTTAACTTCTTGAGGAAAGATTTGTTGTCCTGTGTATATATTCAGTCAAGGAGGGGCGCGGGCATCTGCGCTAAACAAAAGGCATGATCGAAGATATTATTAAAGAAGCTCAACAGAAAATGAAGTCTGCCGTTGCCGTATTCGAGCAGGATATGCAAGGAATGCGCGGCGGACGGGCAAGTACATCACTGGTTGAACGCTTGACTGTAGACTACTACGGTCAAGACACCGAACTGCGCCAGCTTGCGACGATTTCAACACCCGAACCCATGCAAATTCTGATTCGCCCGTATGACAAAGGCGCGGTCAAAGCCATCGAGAAAGCGATTATGGTCTCGGACATTGGTCTGAATCCCAATGTCGATGGGGAAGTCATTCGCTTGAACATGCCCCCGCTCACCCGTGAACGGCGTCAGCAGTTGGTCAAGGTGATTCATACGCGCATGGAAGAAGCGCGGGTCTCCATTCGCAACATTCGCCGCAACGGTAACGACGATCTGAAGGATTTCGAGAAAGAAAAACTCATCTCGGAAGACGAACATGAACGCGGCGCGGCAGAGATTCAAAAGCTCACTGACAAATTCGTAGACGAAATTGAAAGTGTGGGCAAGGCTAAAGAGAAAGACATTATGGAAGTCTAGCGGTAACATCAGGTCTGGAAATCAGGTAGGGGTAGTGTATGGTCGCGGTTGCACCAGAAAATGTCGAGTACGTTCAGTTAGAGCGTGTTCCACGCCATCTTGCCATCATCATGGATGGTAATGGACGGTGGGCGAAAGCGCGGGGACTGCCCCGCACGGAAGGTCATCGGCACGGGACGGAGAATTTGCGCCGCATTTTAAAGTCGTGCGTCAAGTTCAAAATCGAAATTCTGACGATTTACGCTTTTTCCACCGAGAACTGGTCGCGCCCGCGTGCGGAAGTCCAGATGCTCATGCGGATTCTTGAAGCGGTGATTGACCGTGAATTGAACGAACTGCATGAAAGCGGCGTGCAGCTTCGTCACATTGGCGAACTAGAGGGAATCAACCCCGGTTTGCAGAAGAAAATCCATAAGGCGATGGAGATGACGAAGGGCAACCAGCGGTTGATCCTGAACATCGCTTTCAATTATGGTGGGCGTAACGAGATCGTCCATGCGGTGCAGCGCATTGTGCAAGAACGTGTCCCCGTCGATCAGATCACCGAACAGTTGATCAGCAGTTACCTGTATACCAGCGATCTCCCCGACCCTGACCTGATCATTCGCACAAGCGGCGAACTGCGCGTCAGCAACTTCTTGATCTGGCAGGGGGCATATTCCGAACTCTATTCCACGCCTACTTACTGGCCCGACTTCAACGAGGAAGAACTGCGGCAGGCGCTGATCGAGTATGGCACACGCAAACGGCGCTTCGGCAAAACTGACGAGCAAATCGGCACAGAATAAAAACCTGAACCACAGAGAACACAGAGAACGCAGAGGAAAGATCAATTTCTCTGCGCTCTTTGCGGTAAGTTATCTTTTTTCTCTGTGATCTCCGTGTTCTCTGTGGTTAATTGTCTTTTTCTTTGAATTGCAGGACGCGACGGGCGAGGATGCTATCGAGGTCGGCTACATCAGGCGGGCGCGTCGCCAAAAAGCGCACATGCCCGACCCGGCTGTCATCGCCTAACGCCAGCAGCAAAATTGATCCCGTCGAAATGCGTAATTCCGCGTTACTCTTGACGTTAGCGATTTCCAAAAAGTCGGCGGTGCTTTCCCAACCCGGCATCGCATCCATCGGCGTATCCAACGACTGCTCAAACGTAAGAGTCCATTCGCCTAGCACGCCTTCGCTTTCCGCCACCAAAGCGCGGAACGCATCACGCACCGCGATTCCCTGTTCGCCTAAACCTTCACCCGCCGTAATCGCTTTCGCCAACCGTTCGGCGTCCGCATCGGTGAGATCGACATCGTGCGATTTCAGCGGGCGCTTGAACTGACGCAGAAGAATCGCTAACAAGTCGTCTAACGGTGCATTTTCATAGGCAGCAGTTCGATTCGGCAGCATCCTATTATCCTTCCGCTAACCATTCCAGCACGGCGATCACGCCGCGTAAATTGCGCTCGAAATCCATATCCGTCGCGTTGATCAATTCCACATCTGCCGCTGGAATCCCCTGACCATCTGCCCATTCCGCCTCTGTCCCCGTGACGGGGTAGGCGGTGAACTCTGACTCAAACGGGTAGGGGGCGGCTTCGCCAAAGACTCGCGCCAGCAGCGCCGACCCGTGATCGCCATCACACCCCCCCGCAAATACACCGTTCGCCGCGCTGTGAAAGAACAAAGCGGCGGCGGGTCGAGTCCGCAATAGGTAAGCGGCGAGGGCTTGAGTCTCCGGTTCGGACATAGGCGCACGACCCGGATTCACGGCTTGATCGCGCCACCGCGCATCGGGCGACCATTCGCATGACCAATTCCGGTTGAGATCGACTCCATTGGCGTTGAAACGTCCTTCCGGCGTTCGACCCCGTATCAAGCCGTCGGGGTTCGCCGCCGGGATGATCACGATTGAAGTCTGCACGGGGATGTCTTCGGGATTGCCCCTAAAATGCGCGGTTAAGGCTTCCATCAGCATGACGGTATTCGCTTCCCAACCCCCGTGTATCCCACCGATCAGCGTGACGATGCGCGTCCCCGTCCCAAAACGAATTGCGGTGATCGCCCGTCCTTCAACCGACATGCCAATGATCTCACTCCCGTCAGCCCTGAGTGTCGGAGTCAAAGCGATTACATCCATTGTTGGGAGGGTTGGCTGAGTCACCAACGGGTTAGGCGTGTTGATCGTTTGTGGAATCTGGGTTGCAACCATGCCGTTGAGCAAGCGCGGCGTTTGCGTGATATAAGCAGGGTTTTCAGGCGCACTCGCGGCGACAGGAGCGCACGCCGCAATGAGAAGCAAGAGCAACCAAAGGATATTCAATTCGTAGGGACGCGATACATCGCGTCCGCGTTGTATCTTTGTGGGACGGAAACAAACGGACGCCACGAAGGGCGTCCTTACACGCACGCCAGAGGCTTTTAACCTCTGGCGATGATATTGAACCAAACGCACAATGTTAGCTGCCGGGTTCGGTGGTGGCTTCAGGCTGGAGAGGCATTTCACCCGATGACAAGCTGTTAAAGTCAAACAAGAACGGACTGTTCGACGGCAAGATCATCAACTGAATGTTGTCTGACAGGTTTTGCACGTACTGATACTGGATCAGTCCGGGGTTTGCCGCCAGCACTTCACTCACTAATCGCAGGGCTTCCGCTTCTGCACCCGCACGAAGGACAATTGCTTCCGCTTCACCTTGAGCGCGGGTTACAACGGCATCGGCTTCACCCTGTGCAACTGCACGGGCTTGCGCGGCTTCTTGCTCACGCTGCTGCACACGCAAACGGGCTTGTTCGGCTTCCTGCTGTGCGATCTGGGCATTTTCAATGGATGCCGAGAACTGGTCAGAGAAGGTGATGTCGCGTACCAGCACATCAGACAAGATGAAGCCTTCTTCTGCCATGCGGATTGCCAGTAAATCCTGAACACCTGTCTCGACAGCACCCCGTTGTTCGCCGTAAATATCGACAGCCCGGTACTGCGAAATCAAATCGCGCACATAACCGCGTGTCGTCGGGCGAATGAAATTATCTTGATAACCGGTGGGCCAGCGCGTGTGTACAATGTTCGCTTTCAACGGGTCGATGCTGTAAAGCACCGTGATGTCTAGCGACACTTCCTGACCATCAACGGTACGAGCGCGAACCGAGTCGTTTCCTGAACGTGCGCCTTCAGTAGTCGTGCCGGACATCGTATATTCCTGCTGCGAAACCGGATAGATCGTCACCGTTTGCAGAACAGGGACGACGATGTGTGTTCCCGCACTACGCGGCGGGTCTTCAAGATCACCAGCGAGGGTATTGAAGATAACCGCGACTTCCGTCGGCTGCACGATCAAAATACCTTGACTGATCACGCTGAACAGGATACCTACAACAATACCGACAATTGCTAACAAAATGCCTGCACGTACAGGTCGTCCTTGCGAAGCGGAAAGCACAACCATCGCAATACCGCCTAAGAATAGGAGAAACCCTAAGAGAGAAAGCGCCCCTAGAATCGAACTTATACCCATTGAAAACTCCTTGTTGTCGTCTATGTTACAACTACTGACGCTTAGTATAACACGCGCTCATTAACGTAGGGTCAGAATTTGGGTAACACCCTAATTTTTTGGACTATCCTGACGATCCTATGGAGTTTATTGTCGTGATGAACCTTTGGGTATAAACTACACTAAATCATTGGAGCAGAAGCCAATTGCCCGATCCCATCCTGATCTTTGGCGCATTTCGCATCCCCGTTTACAGCCTGTTACTAGCCGCTGCGCTGATGATGACGATTGCGGCAGGTGCGTTTCGGTCACGTTATCGCCCGGCTCAGGTGATCGATGTGGCGTTGGGAGCAATGCTGATCGGGTTGATCGGGGCGCGGATCGAATATGTGCTGCTGTCGTGGGATCACTTTGGCGCTCATAGCGATGAAATTGCGCGGTTCGATCTAGGCGGTTTGGGCTGGCATGGCGCGTTGATCGGTGGTTGGATCGGTTTAACGTTGGTGTCACGCTGGCGCGGGTTGGATCAACGTGAAATGCTGCGCTGCTTCGCATGGGCGCTGCCGGTGATCGCGCTGGCGGCATGGGTCGGCTGTGCGGCGGCGGGCTGCGCTTACGGGCGTGAAGTCGATACGCTGGCGAACTATCCCGATTGGCTGGTGTGGGAAGCGCGGGATGTGTACGGCATTCTCGCGCCACGCTACAGTACCGCCCGATTCGGCGTGATTCTCGCATTCGTCACGGCGGCGGTTGGCGTGATCACACGGGGAGATCGCCGTTTCCCCACCATCCTGATGATCCTCAGCGCGGGCATGTTCGCTATCGGTTTTGTGCGGGCAGATGTATCACCGCTCATCGCGGGCTTGCGTGCCGATCAAGTATTGGATGCAATTTTCGTAGTCTGGGCAGTACAAAGAATTTTTACCACAGAGAACACAGAGGTCACAGAGAAATCAATCTAATTTTTACTCTGTGTTCTCCGTGTTCTCTGTGGTTCAATCGTTTTTAAGGAGTCTGGTTATGCGCGTGAACGTCGGACTGGCGCAGATGTACCCCAAAATCGGGGACGTGCGTCATAACTTGGAGAAACATCTCGCCTACATCGATCAAGCGGCGAGTCAAAACGTCGATCTGCTCATTTTCCCTGAACTGTCGCTGACGGGCTATCAGGTGCAAGACTTGATCCCCGAAGTGGCGATCCGCACGCGCCGCGACGATCCCACCTTCGCCGCCTTGCTCGATGCCAGCAAGCGGCTTGATCTCATGGTCGGCTTTGTGCATCAAGACGAACGGCGGCGCTACTACACGGCGGCGGCGTATTTATCCGCCGGGGAAATCGTCCACATCCACCACAAAATCTATTTGCCCACCTACGGCATGTTTGATGAGGGGCGTTACTTCGATCAAGGCGAAAATATCCGCGCCTTCGACACGCGCTTTGGGCGCGTCGGCATGTTGATCTGCGAGGATTTCTGGCACACATCGCCCGCTTACGTGCTGTGGTTGGACGGCGCGGATATGCTGCTGTTCCAGAGTGCCAGCCCAAGTCGGGGACTCGATGGCGGGGATCGGTTGTCGGGGACGCGCTGGGTCGAACTGGTGAATCAAGCCTATGGCAGCATGTTCACCAACTATGTGATCCACTGCAACCGCGTCGGCTACGAGGACGGCAAAAATTTCTGGGGCGGCTCATCTATCGTTGACCCCGACGGTGAATTTTTGCTGCACGGCACGTATTTTGACGAGGCACTGCTCACCCACACCATTGACCTGAATCAACTGCACCGCACGCGCAGCCGACTCCCGCTTCTGCGTGATGAGCGTCCGTCGATTGTACAGCGCGAAATCGCACGCATCCTAAAGGAAAATCCTTCATGAGCGATCTTGTGAAACGACTGGCGATCAACACGGGGATCGCTCGCAAAATCCTAACCGGTTTCATCAAAGATGAGATTGCAAAAACGGGCATGAAACGCGCCGTCTTGGGCTTATCCGGCGGCATTGATTCGGCGCTGTCGGCGTACCTCTCCGCTGAGGCTCTCGGCGCGGAAAACGTACTTGCTGTGCGTATGCCCTACAAAACCTCATCGGCGGACAGTTTGAGCGATGCCGACTTGGTGATTCAGGCGCTCGGTATCGCAAGCATCACCGTGCCGATCACCGATATGGCAGACCCGTTGTTCGCGCAGTTCCCCGACATGAGCAATGGGCGCAAGGGGAACATCATGGCGCGTCTGCGTATGACCGTGCTGTACGATCAATCGGTAGCGTGGGGCGGTCTGGTGATGGGGACGAGCAACAAGACCGAAATTCTACTGGGCTATTCGACCATTTACGGCGACAGCGGAGTCGCGTTGCAGCCGATTGGCGACCTGTACAAAACACAGGTGCGTCAGCTTTCGGCGTCGCTGGAAATGCCCCTCTCTGTCCTCACGAAAGCGCCTTCTGCTGACCTGTGGGTCGGGCAGACGGACGAGGGCGAACTCGGTTTCAGCTATGCGGACGTGGATCAATTGCTGCTGCTGCTGGTCGACGAACGCTACACGCTTGATGAAGTGGTCGCAGAAGGATTCGCCCGTCCGTTTGTCGAGGGGGTATGGCGGCGCGTGAAGGTCAATCACTATAAGCGCACTATGCCTAACATCGCTAAGGTAAGCCGTCGCACCATCGGTCACGATTTCCTGTATCTTAGAGATTACACTTAAGCAACTCACCTTACGCAGATCGTTATTTCTTACCCCACCCCCGACCCCTCCCCGAATTCGAGGAGGGGAGCAAGCAGACTCCTGTTTGCGCCCTCCCCTGAATTCGGGGGAGGGAGGCGAGCGCAGCGAGCGGGGTGGGGGTCAAACTGACACCCTGCGTAAGGTGAGTTAA
>JBBQRJ010000141.1:0-10284 GCA_038214955.1 Aggregatilineales bacterium
TATCTCTTTGTGGTGTCACAAATTAATACGGTCAGGGGTTAGTAGATCGTGGCTGTATGAGCAACAGCAGTCATCAACGGTGATTACATGCTTGCAAACAGGCTTGCATATGCCCGCGTGCTTCCGCCGCGATCACAGAGCATTGTTCAATGCTGTATGATTTTGCACCAATGATTTCCAGGTTGACGGCTCCGCTATAGCCGTTCTCATGAAGGATTCGCATGTAACCGAGTAGGTCGATGTCTCCACGTCCATTGGTCTGTTCCTCTGGTTTGCCGGGGTTTTGCTGGCGACCTTTGCAGTCGCGGATATGGACGTGACGCACACGCGAGACAACCGCTTTCAACGCTTCGACAGTGTCTTCGCCCGCCCGGTGGATATGCGAAGGATCCATGTCGATACCAAATGCTCGGCTGCTGATAGCGGACATCACCTTCAGTGTAGTTGCCGTGTTGTAGACACTAGCCCCGACGTGTGCCTTGACGCACAGTGTGACGCCATACCGTTCTGCCATTTGCACAAGATCGTCTAAAACCTCGATTGTCCCTTGCAAGCTGTCTTCATCACCAGACTTACCACCCGGACCACAATTTATAATCGGAATGCCCAGTTCGGCTGCAGCTTGCATGGCTTTTTCCATCAGTGTTGCAGCTAAGTTCGGCTGTTCCATCGCCAACAGTTCAAGTCCATAAGTCTGAGCCAACGTCTTAATATTGGGAACGAGTTCGCGCCAGCGGTCTAGCACCAGATGTTCGCTCATCCCTTCAATTGCTGAGAGCTCAATGCCGTCGTAGCCTGCCATCGCCAAAGCTTTGAATGCGGTTTCCATATCGTAGCCGCCAAATAACACCGAATTTGCGCCAAGTTTCATTGGGCTTTATTCCTTGATATAAACAATGGTCTCATTTTCAAGTGACTCAATTGCGGCGGCGAGGACTATCTGTGCTTTCAGAGCATCGGAGGCATGCCCATCAAGCGCCTCTGGCGCGATTCGATTTGTGATCTCCTGCAAAAACGTGTGGATGCGATCAGCGAAGGTCTGCTCAAAGGTGTGGAAACCGCCAAATGCAGGGTCAGAGTAGACGGTTTTTTCGAGGTTGCCCGCCGGGTAGAGTGTCAGTTCGCGCCACATATCGTGCAGCACGAAGCGCCCGCCCGTTCCAGCGACCTCGCAGCGTTCCATCGGGTGTCCGCGTTCAATGTCGTAGCTGCCCGTCAGATGCCCGACCACACCATTCTTAAAGCGAAAGTTGAACTGCGCCGTCGACCAGATAGCTCGCCCCGGTGCTTTCGTGGCGAAGCACTGCACCGCCTCGATATCTCCGCAGAAGTATCGCATCACGTCTACCGTGTGGGGGTGCAGCGATTTGATATGAAAATAAGGCGAACTTTCCGCCGGGTTCATGATCCACATGCTCATGTTAACAAACAGGAGATGCCCCATGCGTCCCTCGTCAAGCCATTTTTTCGCTAACCGTGCTGCCGGAGTGAAGCGGTGATTCAAATTGATACCGTAATAAACACCCTTCTCATGTGCTTTGGCGACCATCTCCTCAGCCAGTTCAATGACATTACAGATTGGTTTTTCACCTAGTACATGGCAGCCAAATTCCAGCGCCTGCATCGTCGGTTCATAGTGATCGCTGCTGTTTTCATAGCCGCTTGTCGTGATACTGCACACATCAGGCGCGAGTGACATGAGCATTGATTGGAGCTCGTAAAAAGCGGGGACGCCCAGACGCTGGGCTGTTGCATCGGCTCGCTCGGGATTCCGGTCGCAAACACCCACCAGTTCAGCCAGCGCATCCTTCTTATAAATATCGGCGTGGAGATTGCCTATGGATCCCAAGCCAATAACCACAGTGCGCAGCGTCATGCTATGCTTCCCCCGGAATGGGATAACCATACTCCCGCATGAAAGGTTCGAGAAAATCGTAATAATTGACTCCCGTGTCGTCTTTCCAGCGATCGACTGAAACAGGTCGCGTGATAATGTGGGCTAATGGAATGCCAAGAAATGCTTCGAGACGCGCCAGCGTTTCGGCTTGTTTCAGCACAAAATCCTCAAACCGCACTTCGATCCAGCGAGCAGGATGAGGCGTGGAACGCATGATTTCGTACTGGTACTTCCAGGAAATAGCGCGGCGCAGACGGATGTTATCCGTCTGGGGATATTGCACGCCAAATTCCAGCAAGTCATCGGTGATATGCCGATTGAGGATACAGTCTCGCGGGTTGCGTACCCAAAAAATGTAGTGAATGTCGGGGTAAAGCCGTCGAATCCAAGGGTAGATCAATGTCGTCTCTGGAATTTTCCAACCTTTGGGATCAGAATCGTTGTCCAGCACGGAACTCAGATAGCCCTTGAGCAAATCTTTGAACTCGTCCGGGATGCACATCGTATGGAGGGCGCTAAAATCCCAGTTCAAGTCGCCTTTCCATAGAACATATCGTGCCATGACTCGGCACGCCTCATACATCGCCTCGGGTGGCACTAAGTCGCCAGATGGATTGAGCAAAGCGCCCATGTAAACCCCACTAGCATAGAGCGTGTGAGAGATCGCGCGCGTGCCGGAATGCCCGCGCCCGATGACAGTGATCATTGACATAATTACAGCTCAACTACCTTTCCCGTATCCCAAGATTCAATAGCTGCTTCGATGATTGTTTGCACTTTCAGCGCGTCTGCTCCAGAAGCATCGATTTCATCGGGAGACACGCCCAGCTTATTCTGCTCAATCCATACCGCAATGCGACTATCAAACGTCTCCGGGAAGCTCTTCATGCCACCCAGGTAATCATAGGTTTCGACATCTTTGGAGAAACGCGGATAAAATTCCAGATGTTCACAGGCATCGCGCAGGACGAAACGTGCATCGGAGCCGACGACTTCTAGCGTTTCCAGCCCATAAGTACCGCCTGCATCATAGCTCCCGACCAAGTGTCCAATGATTCCGTTTTCATAGAGCAGATTGACTTGGACATTCGACCAGATTGACCGTCCCTTGCCCCTTTTAAAGAATGCCTGTACCTTGGTAACTTCCGAACCCGCGAAATAGCGCATCACATCCAGAGAATGGGGATGCAAGGCACGCATATGAAAATGAGGGGCGCTTTCGTTTGGGTTGTTGATCCACATGGTCATATTGATGATGTTGATCTCGCCGAGCCGTCCTACTTTCAGCCATTCTTTGGCATACAGTGCAGCCGGGGTAAATCGGTGATTTAGATTGACGCCGTAGCGCAGGTTTTTCTCTTTCGCCAATGCCACCATTTCTCGCGCTTTGGCGAGATCATTGGAGATGGGTTTTTCGCCTAATACCGGTATGCCCGCTCGGAGCAGTTCTATCGTTGGTGTGTAATGATCACCCCCGTTTTCGACCCCGGCAGTCACCATACTCGCCATGTCGATCTGGATTCCGCTGTCGAGCATCTCCTGTACCGAATAGAAGCCCTGACAGCTATACTTTTCCGCTGCACGGTCAGCCCGCTCGCGGTTGATGTCGCAGACCGCGACGATCTCGGTATCAGGATGTGCCTGATAGATTCGCCCATGAATGTTGCCAATATTGCCGACGCCCACAATTGCTACTCTTAAAGTCATGAAGAATGCCCCCAATATTCCGCGATCTACTTCTTATTCGATTGCAGCTTTGCCGCCTGCTTAGGATCGCCAATATGAAGCGTATCATACGCTTCCTGCGCTGTCATGAAGCCGCGATCCCATCCCTCCACCCGATGCCATGCGCCCTGCGTGAGCATCGGATTTTCAAGTCCAGTGTCAGAGGTGCGCTTGGCGATCCATGCATCCATACATCCATGCAGGTACGTTACCACGTCTGGGCGACGTTCGGCGAGGTTGAAGTTTTCATCCGGGTCTTCAACCAGATTGTAAAGCTCAATTTCCGGCTTGAAGTGAAAATCCGGTTCTAGAGCGATGATAAGCTTCCATTCAGGTGTCCGCCAACCATGCTTCCGCATCCATGTGCATTCAGTGATGTAGAACGAACTCTCATACGAAGCTACCTCGCCGCGAACCATCGGCAGCAAACTGCGCCCGTTGAAACGTAAGTCAGATGCCCAGTTGATTTTATCCTGCGGCAGACCAGCAAGTTCTAGCAAGGTCGGCATCAAATCCATGTGTTGATTGAAGCCATGCACACGTACTCCCTGTGGTAGTTTCGACGGGTAGCGGATGATCAGTGGCACATAAAGCACCGTGTCATAGATCCCATGATGGTCGAACCAGCACTCATGATCATAGAGGGTTTCGCCATGATCACTATTGACGACAACTATGGTGTCTTCGAGTATGCCAAGGGATTCTAGGGTCGTGAAGATCGTCTGAATGCAGGAATCCATGTAGGCGACCGCGCCATCGTACTGAGCAATCACATAATCCTTGTCCGTGATCCCCGGCGGCATCCACGTTGCGAAGAAATCGCGGAACGGCTTGAAGTTCATCACGGGTTCCATCGATTTATTGTTCGGATCTCTCTCATTACTATGATAAAACATGCGCTCGAAGGGTTCCGGTGGCAGGTACGGCGCGTGCGGATCCATGTGGCGCAGCATCATGAAGAACGGTTTACGTTTCTTCGCCAGCCGACTAATTTCGGGAATTGCTACCATGTTCAGTTCTTGCGCTTTCGGGCTGCGTCCTTCGTTCCAGCTTCCCCAACCCGGATAATCGAGATATTTGTCGAAACCGCGTGCGCCAGGGTTGCCGCTGAATCCCACTGAGGTCGTCTCGTAGCCAAAATCACGCATGACTTCCGCCATCGTGTTGACTTCCGGGCGTAGCCCACCCTGATGCCGCAGCCCCACGACCTGAGTGTTGAAACAATCCATTCCCGTCAGCATCGAGGCATAAGCAGAAGTCGTCGGAATGTGTGTACTGTACGTCCGCTCGAATGTCACGCCCTGCCTCGCAAAGTTGTCAATATGGGGCGTCGTCAAACGATGATAACCATACCCGCTCATGTGATCCGCACGCAGCGAATCAATCGCTATCAACAGAATATTGGGTTTGCGCGGCAAGTTGGTTTCTCCCTCAAAAATAGTAGCCCGATTTCTATAAAGTCATCGTCGTAGTTTGGTAGAGAATTCCCTAAGTCGACTACGTTTGACTCTACATCTGGATTCTATAAACAGATTTTCATTTACGCAAACGTTTGCGTTTTCAGAAATCATCACTATACTGAATCTATGGATAAAAGTTTGCAAGGTGTACGGCGCAGAAAATAATTGATGTGTATTTTCTGAAACGTGCCGCAAAGCTAGGCGCACAGTCGGGCTGAAGAATGCGTTCATTTTTGCAGGAGATAGTTTTTTGTGGTCACGATTAAAGATGTTGCCAAGCGGGCATCAGTCTCTGTTTCGACTGCCTCGCGGATACTTTCCCGTGCGACCACTGAGAAATTCTCGGAGTCCACACAGGTACGGGTATACCGCGCCAGCCTTGAACTTGGCTATCGGGCAAATTTTGCTGCTCAATCGCTGGTCTCTGGCGAAACCCGCATCATCGCGTCGGTTTTCCCCCGCATTTACGGCACTCCTTTTACCGCCCTCGCCTCCGTGCAAATCTTGTCCGGAATCGAAGCCTTTTGCAGCGCAAACGGTTATCACATGCTGCTCAGTTCGCCGCGTCTCATCGACGGCAAGGTGGACAGCAGTTTCGTCAACATGCTCGCAGGCGGCTATCCCGACGGCATTATCATTGACAGTCACTTTCAGATCGACCCGATTATGGAAGTCGTTCAGCAGTTCGGCATTCCTACGGTTGCCCTCGGCTCTTTATCCCATCCCTACCGACTGCAAAGCGATAATTTTCTCGGCGGCGAACTCGTGATGCGGCACATTGTCGATCTCGGACACAAGCATATCGGCATCATTGGCGTACCCGATGGGGTAAGCCCGGCTGCTGATCAACGCCTAATGGGAATGCGGATCGTCACCGATGAACTTGGTCTTGAATTCGATTCTCTGCCCCGCGTTAATGGGAATTTCTCGTCAGACAGTGGCGCATCAGCGGCAACGGAGCTGATTACAACACACCCCGAATTGACTGCGATACTCGCCATCAACGACCGCATGGCAATGGGTGCAATCCTCCAGCTTCAGGCGATGAACTACCTTATCCCGGAGCAGCTGAGCATCACTGGTTATGACGACTTGTCCCGCGCTGGAGAGTTCAACCCATCGATCACCACGATCAACCAGCAGCTTGCCAGTTGGGGCGAACTGTCGATGCAAATGCTGCTCGACGTGATAGCGGGTCAACAGCCGGAACCTCTGGTTATCCAGCCCCGACTGATCATCCGAAAGTCAACCGCGCCCTGCCCCATCCATGATATATCCGGGGCAAATCGCTAAAATCGTGTCACCCAACTTAGTGATCAGGAGCGAAAAATTAGCAATAACGCTCTTGGGATTGAAGTTTCAATAGATGGAGGGGTTTTTCAGATGGTAAGGAAATTAGTGTTTCTTCTTTTGTTGGTGCTGCTCGTCGCGCCAACAACATTCGGGTTTGCCCAAGAACCACAAGGGCTGCCCGTCACCGTGCCGCGCGAGCAAATGTTCGTGCTGGATCAGATTTTCCGCTATGGCGTTGCGGGCAACTACAATATGTGGGCACCGGGCGCAGTTACGCCGCACCGTCACGCCCTGATGAGCGAGACTTTTTGGTATCGTGATCAGGAAACGGGCGAGCGTATCTACGGTCTCGCGTCCTCCGATCCCATCTACAATGACGATTACACACAGATGAACGTTGACCTACGCGATAACATCTATTGGAGCGACGGAGTCCAGTTCACCGCCGACGATGTGGTGTTCACGGTGGAAACGTTAATGGCGACGCCCACTCTGACCGAAAGTGGATGGGGAGCGCAGTTCAACCAGTTTGTAGACTCGGTTGAGAAAACCGGTGATTTTGGCGTCCAGTTCAACCTCGGCACAGAAAACCCGCGCTTTCACACCTTGTTTGAAACCCGCTGGAACGGCGTGTACATCATGCCGAAGCATATCTACGAGAACATCGATGATCCTACAACCTATGTCGATGTGAACCCCATCGTACTTGGCAATTATGTACCGATACAGTTTGACCCGAATGGCTTCTGGGAACTGTTCCAGCGCCGGGCAGACCCGGAGCGCTCGGTTGCGGGTGTGATCACGGGTAATGTGGGTCCCGAATACGTGTTGAGCATTTTCTACGGCGATAGCGCCCGCAAGGCAATTGCCATGTCGCGCGGTGAACTGGATACCTACTTCGACGCAGACATTGAAGCATTCCAGACAACACTGGACACCACACCAACGGCGCGTTCGTGGTACACCGAATTCCCATGGGCATACCCGAACGAAAATGATGATCGCCACTTCTTCTTCAACTACGAGTTTGACCCCATACTGCAAAACCGAGATGTGCGTTGGGCGCTGGCGCTCTCGATCAACATGGTTCAGCTTCAAACCGAGTACATCGGCGGCGTCGCTAAGGTCAGTGCGCTACCCATTACGCCGACTGCTCCGCTCCGGACGCTCTACTACGACCCGCTCGAAGACTGGCTGATCAACCTGCAAATCGAAATTGAACCGGGAACGATGTATACACCGTATGACCCAACTGTACCCGACCAGATCGCAGCATGGGCGGAATCAGAGGGCTACACTGTACCCGGCACACCGCGTGAAGTTTTCGGCAGTGGTTGGTGGAACTTTGCGCCGGATGTCGCGGAACGTCTGCTGCTTGACAATGGCTTCACCCGCGATGGCAGCGGCAACTGGCTGAAACCAGACGGACAGCCCTGGACGCTCGATGTGCAAGCCCCACCCGACGAAAACGACGCCTTCCGCATGGCGACGGCAGCGGCGGATATGTGGTCGGACTTCGGGATTGATGTCAACTTGCAAGGGTTGGAACGCAATTCATGGGATCAGAACCGTTTTACGGGTCAGTATGGTCTGACGACAATGTGGCAAAGTTTTGCGCTGACCGACGGCGACATGTGGCCCCAAATGCAGCAGCTTCACTCGCGCTATTACATCCCCAATGGTGAAGATGCACGCACATCTGGCGGTGGTTGGTTGAACACGACCCGTCTGCAAGACCCACAGATTGACGCCTTTATCGACGAAATGGCGACGCTCCTGCCGGGTTCGGACGAGAGCGTCGAACTGAATCGTGAATTCCTCATGTACTGGACGGAAAACATGCTCAGTCTACCCGTGATCGGCTTCAAGAAGTTCGTCACTTGGGATGAGCGCTATTGGACGGGTTTCCCGACCTCGGAAAACCCGAACTACATGCCGCTTTACTGGTTCCAAGCGGGCAAGTTCGCCATTCAAAATTTGACTGCTGCGCCTGCCAGCTAAATTAGGTTTTAGCTCTGCCCGCGCCGTCTGAATTCCCTCCGGGAAATGAAGCTGACACGGGCAGAGCAATTAACGCATACAGGAGCGAATCTGCAGGTTCGCTTCTCAAGAGTTATTCTTAGCAGCGAAGGTTATTCAACTGTGACCTTATTTAAAGAATTTGTCCTGCCGCGCTTGGTGCAGTGGGTGGTCGTCATCGTGATTGGTGTGACGATTACCTTCATGATCCCGCGCCTGTCCCCGGTCAACCCGGTCGACCAAGCGTTGGGACGCATGACGACCTTCCAAACGATGAACCCGGAAGCAACACAAGCCCTGCGTGAGACCTTTCTCGATCTATATGGGCTAGAAGGCAATATCTTCGACCAGTATCTCAATTTCTGGCGGCGGCTGTTGGTAGGCGACCTAGGACCGTCGTTCACGTCGTTTCCTACGCCCGTCATGCAAATAATCGGCAATAGTGTTGGCTGGACAATAGGGTTGCTCGGTATTTCCACCTTCGTCTCGTGGCTGCTCGGTTTGATCCTCGGTTCGCTGGCGGGTTATTTTTCGAACCACTGGTGGTCGCAGTTGCTCGAAAAAATCCTTATAACAGTTTATCCCATCCCTTATTACATTTTGGCATTTGTCTTGCTCATGATTTTCACCTACTACCTGCCTCTGTTTCCGTTGGTAGGCGGGGCGCGTGGGACACCAGGATTCACGTGGGAATATGTCGGCAGCATCCTTTATTTCGGCTTTTTGCCCGCGCTTTCGCTTATTATCGGCGCGGTAGCATTTCGATTTATCATGTCAAAAGCGCTGACCACTAGTGAGAAATCGAGCGATTACGTGCAGTACGCGGAACTAGCTGCTCTGCCCAAACGTAAAATACTGTTCTCGTATGTCACGCGGAACACCATGTTGCCACAGGTGACCGATCTCGCGTTGTCCCTAGGGGCGCTTTTTGAAGGGGCGCTGATCACCGAAGTCGTGTTCGGCTATCCGGGGCTAGGTTATACCCTGTTTAACGCAGTGAACTCAGCAGATTACAACGTGATTATGGGCATTACCCTGCTGTCAATCGTGGGAATTGCGACGGCGTCCTTGCTGGTCGACCTCAGCTATCCCCTCTTTGACCCACGCGTGCGCTACCGATAAAAACAATGACCGACAATTCTTCGGGATAACCCAGTGGATGCGATAAGAGACCTGTTTCGATTTAGTCCCTCGTTCCGTTACGGTGCGATCATAGTGACACTGGTATTCGCACTAGTCATCATCTCGTTTTTCTCGCCCTATGAGCCAGACGACCGTCGGGCAGTAGCACGTAATGAGCCACCATCACTGCAATTCATCCTCGGCACAACCTCACAGGGTCAAGATGTATTTTGGATGCTGACCTTTGCCCTCCGAAATACCCTCTTAGTCGCTGGTTTAGCGGTGCTGATTGGGCGTGGTGTTGGCGTGTTATTGGGAATGGTTTCCGGCTACATTGGAGGCACGGTGGATCGCCTTCTGTCGTCACTGGTAGACAGCGTGATCGTCATTCCACGGCTGCCGCTGCTGATCTTGATAGCCTCCATTATGCGCGGGCAGATGAGCATTCTAACACTTGGGCTGCTCATCGGATTGCTGGATTGGGCAATTCCATCCAAACGCTACCGTTCGCAGGTTTTGAGCCTGCGTGAGCGTGAATTTACATACACGTCTGTGTTTTCGGGTATGAGTGTGTTTAAAATTGTCACGCAAGCGCATTTGCCTTTTCTGATTCCCTTCCTACTGGCAGATATTGTCAGTGGTTTCCTGTTCGCTATCGGGCTGGAAGTCACGCTTTCGATCCTCGGCTTGAGCGACCTTGATACGCAAACCATCGGCACGCAAATCTATTGGGGGAACTATTATCAGGCACTGCTGACCAACCGTGTC
>JBBQRJ010000142.1:0-10277 GCA_038214955.1 Aggregatilineales bacterium
CTTTACGGCGCTTTTTTGGTAAAAAAGAGAAACGTCTACAGAAGTTGCGGCAAAGTCAAAAAGATGTAAGTTTTGACGAGCTGCGTCAAGTGCTAGAAGATCACGGTTTTACGCTTGATCGAACAGCAGGCAGTCATCATACCTTTCGTGCTGTAGTCGTAGACAAAGCTATCAAGCTCGTAATTCCATTCAATCGCCCTATTAAAACCGTCTATGTACGTGCGGCGTTGGATGCGATTGATGAACTGAATGAAGTTAAAAGAGGAGAGGATTCAGAAGGTAATGGAACCGACGACACATAAAGACTTAAACTACTATCTCGGTTTGCACTACAAAATCGTACTCATTCCCGAAGAGGATGGTAGTTGGGGGGCAAAGATACCTGATCTGCGCGGGCTTGTCGGTGGAGGCGACACGATTGCTGAAGCTCTCGAAATGCTGGAAGATGCAAAGATCGGCTGGTTTTCGAGTGGTTTAGCGCATGGTGATCCTATTCCTGAGCCGACACCCGAACATACGACGGCTTGAAACAAAAGAGGCGACCCGCACAGGATCGCCTCTATGGATTTGGCGGGATTGGGAAGTTTCCACTCCATTTGACCCCTGTCAGTGAAGCACTCACTGCATTAAATAGTTTTAGATCGCCCGTCCAGAAGTCACACTTTAAACGCTCCGCCAATGCTAAATAAAAAGAATCGTAAGCTGTGGAACGCCCATATTGCGTTGCCAATTCAAATCCCCGATCCAGCAAGTCATCATCCGTAAAATACTCAATAGGATATGCATTCAATGATTTAATAGCTTCTCGTCCAGTATCCAACAAGAGCGTTCCACGAGCAATGTGCTTACGAATAGTTGATGTCACTTCGTAGCGAAACAAATAGGGCGCAGCAATACGAAAACGCTGCTGCGTCCACATAGCGATGAGTGCTTCAGCATGAATGGTCTGTGTGTCTCTCACAACAGTTGCTATGAAAATACTGGAATCAGCGACCACCCATGATGTCATCTAAGCGTTCCTCTCTCATTTCGTTGATCAAATCGGCGGCATCAATCAATGGGCGATCTTCATAGGGGCTTTCAGTTCTGGCACGAAATCCCCGCGCCCACATGAGAAAATCCTGTGCAGTTGTTTCAGAAGGGCTAATCGATTCGGCTTGCGTTTCTTGTGCGATTTGCAGCAAAACACGATCACGGGCTTCTTTATCTAACAGACGGAACTTCTGAATGATATCATTTTCAAGCGCAGACATGATCTCACCTTCCTAACCTATCATTGTTTCCAATATACACACATTGCATTGCAAACAAAAGAGGCGATCCGCACAGGATCGCCTCTCGAATGTCAGTCAGCGGACGCGCCGGTTTTGACATGCTTAGTTGTTTTCGGTTTGCTTTTCGTGTTGGCGTTTCAGGGCTTCCATACGATCAGCACGTTTCTGTCGAATAAGTTCTTGATCCGGGCTTTCGGTGGTCGAGGAATGCACTTCTTTAACCATTTCGGGATCAATTCCCGATTGGCGCACGCTCAAAATTTCGATTCCAATGACCTGCCCCTGTTCATCCAAATCGAGGGCAACATGCTCGTTGATCTTTTGGGAACGCAGCACTGAATGATCGGTCAGACGGATATACAAAGCGTCCGCAAGTTCATCGTAGTTGACCTTCATCACTTCCCCTCGCTTGTATCATCAATTACGGATACGATTATTCTAACATCTTCTTCGACAACTACTTGCACTATCACCATTATTTCAAGAATCTGATCGTAAATTTGATGCTCGTACAAATCGCGTCCATGCGGTTGTTCGGTTATATGTCCGTTTTCAAGAGTTTTTATGACCAACTCATCGGAGATGAAACGTTCCAACATTCGCTGGGCGGCGTGGTCGCTGACGATGTAAGTTTTGTTATTGGCTCGAAGGTTATAGGTCATCAATCATCCCGTTTCATCATTGAAAGAGGCGATCCCACACGGGATCGCCTCTCGAATGTCAGCCAGCGGACGCGATTTATCGCGTCCCTACGAAAAACGCGGTTAGTCGCCTGTGGCAGATTTCGCCACTTCTTCGACCAGTCGTTCGGTTTCGTCATCGGTGCGCTTGCTTCGCATAATCGCCCAACCAATGACGCCGACTAACACAATCATCGTGATAAACACCCCGATGCGCTGTGTATTGTCGGTGGATGCGGCAGCCGTGACCACCAGCGGCGCGATCAACAGCGACACGAGATTAACGACCTTAATCATGGGGTTGAGTGCGGGACCCGCTGTATCCTTGAAGGGATCGCCGACGGTATCACCGACGACAGCCGCTTTATGCGCTTCCGACCCCTTGCCGCCGTAGTGACCATCTTCGATGTACTTCTTAGCATTGTCCCACGCGCCACCCGCGTTTGACATGAACACTGCCATCAACTGACCTGCGAGGATGATCCCTGCAAGGAAGCCGCCCAACGCGGGCGCACCGAGCAAGAAACCCACTACAACAGGCGTTAGCACGGCGATCACACCGATGGGGAGCAGTTCGCGCTGTGCGGCGCGGGTCGAAATGCTGACCGCTTCGGCGTAGTCGGGGGTGACTGTGCCTTCCATGACGCCGGGGATACGCAGTTGACGGCGTACCACGTTGATCATCTGGAACGCGGCACGGTTGACCGAACGGATGAGCAAACTGCTGAACAGGAAGATCAAGCCGCCGCCGATCAAGAAGCCGATGAACACAATCGGGTCAGCGATGTTGATGCCTGTGCCGTAGACTGTTTCTTCTAACGGGATGCCCAAGCCTAACTGAACCACGCGGGTATCGGTGAGGAACGAGCCAAACAGCGCAACCGCCGCCAGCACTGCTGAACCAATGGCAATACCCTTTGTGATCGCTTTCGTGGTGTTGCCGACTGAATCGAGCTGGTTAAGGATTTCGCCGCCCGCGCCTTCATTTTCGCCAGCGAGTTCTGCTATGCCTTGCGCGTTGTCAGAAATGGGTCCAAAGGCGTCCATTGAGACGTTGTTGCCTGTCAGCGTGAGCATCCCGACACCCGTCATCGCCACGCCGTAGAGTACCGCTGTGAAGGTGTCCACGATCTGATTGCCCGCGCCATCGGTGATGGGGAACAAGCCGAAAATCGCCACACTGGTGAAGATTGCACCTGCCAGCACGAGGATCGCCCACACGCTGCTTTCCATACCGCTGGACAAACCGCTGAGGAGAGTCGTTGCGGGACCGGTTTGCGTACTCTTGGCGATGTCCTTGACGGGCGCGTGTTCCGTATCCGTGAAGTAAGCCGTTACACGGTCAATGACGATTGCCAACAGGATACCGATGATGACTGCCGCGAGCGGCTGCCACACGATTCCGCCGCTGTTGATACCGGGGTAGCCCAATTCTGCATTGACGGGTTCGCGCATATAGACGAAGGTGAAAACAGTGAACATGACAATGCTGATCGCCGCCGCGCTGTAGAACCCGCGTGTGATGGCGCTGAGGGCATCTTTGCCCGTCGTGGAACGCACTAAGTAGGTGCTGATCATCGAACTCAACACGCCGATACCGCGCACAATCAGCGGGAACACGATCCAGATGGGCGAGCGTGTGACCGTTGCCACCGCCAAACCGAGGATCAAGCCCGACACGATGGTGACTTCGTAGCTCTCGAAGATGTCTGCCGCCATACCCGCGCAGTCACCCACGTTGTCGCCCACGAGGTCAGCGATGACCGCCGCATTGCGCGGATCATCTTCGGGCAGACCTGCTTCAACCTTGCCTACAAGGTCAGCGCCAACATCTGCCGCTTTGGTGAAGATACCACCGCCTACGCGCATAAACAGCGCGAGGAGCGTACCGCCGAAGCCGAAGCCGAGCAGCGCATCTGGTGAGGCAATGCCGAACAGGATGAAAATGACCGTGCCGCCGAACAAGCCTAAGCCGTCGGTCAACATGCCCGTGATTGTGCCGGAGCGGTAAGCGATACGCAGCGCGTCCCCATAACCGCGATTGGGATCAACGGCTGCCGCCGCGACACGCACGTTCCCCTGTACCGCCATGTTCATGCCAACGAACGCGACTGTCGCAGAGAACAACGCGCCCATGAGGAATGCCCCCGCTCGCCCGAAAGCGATGGTGGTACGTGCGGTTTCGCAACCTTCTGCACCCGGCAGAATACCACGATTGACGATAGCGGCTTCTTCCTCGTAAACAACCGCGTTTTCTTGCCGAAGCGTCAGTTCTGCGGGGCTAAGGCGCGAATAACGCTCCGCCACATCTGCACGAATGGCATCAGCATTAATGCTTTCGCGGGCTGCCTCGGCGACTTCCGGGCAGAAGCGTTCAATGGCGTAGGGTGTCGGGTTGATCAGGTAGACGCTGAAAAACAACACGACCACCAGCACAGCGATCAAAACGGCGATGATGCGAAACTGTGAACGCAAGTAGGCATTGGCACCATCTTTAATGTAGGTCCACACCTGCTGCATTTTGGCAGAGCCTTTGCTTTCAGCGAGAATCTGACGCGCCAAAAATGCCGCGTAGACGATCCCCGCCAGAGCAATGCCCATCACTACTTGAATTAAAAGATTTTCTGTTGAGTTAAGATCACGCATGAATAGAAAACTCCGTTGGTACAAGGGACAAAAAAAGTGTTGTTCAGTTTGAACATTTTAGCGCCTTTGATTTTGGCACACGGACACAACCTTTGCAAGCAAAGAAGAATCGCCGTTGTCCACCCTTTACAATAAACCAGAATTAAGTTTGGATGAAGAAACATTTGCATGTTGATCGGGAACTAATTATGATCGCGTGATCGAGGCATAAAAATGTTTTTTTAGCAGGGGGTGTCATGGTGCAGGCGCTCAATTTTGATTTTACCAAAGTGAACGCGCTGGCGGTAGAAGACGATGCTGGCGGCATGGCGATCATCGGCGTAATGATGCGCCACTTGGGGATCAAATCTTATATCAATACGACGGGGGAAGGCGTGGTTGAACTTGCCCGCGCCATGAAACCCCTGCCTGACATCATTTTTCTAGACATCAACCTGCCCAAAACCACAGGCTATGATGTGATTAAACTGGTTCGCGCCGATGAGAAACTCAAAAAAGTATTGGTGATTGCCGTCACCGCTCAAGACGCGGACGTTGAAATCCCCAAGTGCCGCGAGGCGGGCTTTGACGGTTATATTGGCAAGCCCATCAGCCGATCCCGCTTTCCGCGCCAACTGCGGCGCATCCTCGCGGGGGAGTCGGTGTGGGAAACCTACTAAACACAGTTAAAAGTTAAAAGTGGGGAAAGTTAAAAGTAGAACCATTCTATACTTTCAACTTTTGACTTTTAACTTTTAACTCAATTTCATGTCTACATTTTCTATGCTGAAGTTTTTAGTCTTGAATCACTTTGCACGGGTTGGAGATTTCGCCAATTCCTTCAATGCTGACCTTGACGACATCCCCGTCTTTCAAATACACCTGCGGATCGCGCCCCAAACCCACGCCCGACGGCGTTCCGGTGAGGATGAGATCGCCGGGTTCGAGCGTGAACATGCGTGAGCAATAGCTGATCAAATGGCGCACGTTGAAGATCATGTTTGCGGTGGTGTCTTGCTGCATCACTTCCCCGTTCACCATCGTGGTGATCGTCAACGCTTGCGGGTCTGGGATGTCGTTTCGCGTGACGATGACGGGACCCAACGGGCAAAACGTGTCGAGGCTTTTGCCGCGTGTCCACTGCGAGTCCTGTTTGATCTGCAAATCGCGGGCGCTGATGTCGTTGGCGACGGTGTAGCCATAGACATAGTTGAGCGCGTCTTCTTCGGATACGTCTTTCGCCGTTTTGCCGATCACAACGCCTAATTCGCCTTCCCAATCGACCTCATTGGTGATGCTGCTGCGCCATGTAATCGTTTGTCCCGATGCAATGATGGCGCTTGGAAACTTGGCGAAGATGATCGGCGCGGTGGGTGGTTTGCTGCCCGTTTCTTTGGCGTGTTCGGCATAGTTCTTGCCAATACAGATGATTTTGCCGGGGAGAAGCGGCGATTCGACTTTGACATCTGCCAGCTTAAACCGCTCATAGGTGCGGCTTGGCGTCACGCCGCGCCGAATGAGTTGGCGAACATTGCTGTCTACCCATGCCAATACGTAAATCGTGTCGCCATCCAGTTCACCGATTCGCGTCCGCTCGTTGTAAGAAAAAGTGATGAGTTTCATCGACAATACTTTCTGTTTATCGAAAAATGAATCAGGCAGAGTTTGCCGTTCTTTCGTGTTATTATCAAGATCAAGAAAGGGGAACGTTGATGAGCGAAGGATTCGAATCGGCTCGACGTGCGATGGTCGAGAAGCAGTTACGCGAACGCGGGATCAGTAATGATCGCGTGCTGGCGGTCATGCGCCAAATCCCCCGCCACGAATTTATCCCCGAAGATGTACGCGATAAAGCCTATGAAGACTCACCGCTGCCTATTGGTGAGGAACAAACGATCTCGCAGCCGTACATCGTCGCCGTGATGACTGAAGCACTGCATTTGACGGGCGGCGAACGGGTGTTAGAAATTGGCACAGGGTCGGGTTATCAAACGGCGATTCTCGCGGGCTTAGCGGCGCATGTGTTTTCGCTGGAACGACATGCGGGGCTGGCAGAAACGGCAGCCGATACACTGGCACGCTTGGAAATCGACAACGTAGAAATTCACGTCGGGGATGGCAGTCAGGGCTTGCCCGATATGTCTCCTTTTGACGCGATTCTGGTCACGGCGGCAGCGCCCGCCATACCGGGAACGCTGCGATCTCAAATGCACCCCGACGGCGGGCGGCTCGTGATTCCGGTGGGCGATGCGAAGAATCAATTTCTGGAACTGGTGACACGGCGGGGCAATCGTTGGGACATCAAACGGATTGGCGCGGTGCGTTTCGTCCCCTTGATCGGCGTCTATGGGTTCAAATCAGCAGACGTATAAGGAACGGGGATTTGGATAGACCCCACCCCGCAAATGCAGCCTCACCCTAAATCCCTCTCCGAAAATAGGAGAGGGACTTGAAAGACGTGGGTTGTCTCCCACTCTCCGCTCGGAGAGTGGGTTGGGGGGTGAGGCTGAGTAAGAAAACACCGTATTTCTAGTCCGCGTCGCTATTCACAGGTAACGAAGTCGATTCACCGAGCGAACCACCATTCGCGTGTTTTTTACCCTGAAGGCTGACAAAATCATGGATGAAACCGCCGCTGCTGCTGGCGATCAATACACCGCTGAGTTTTTCGACTTTGAGTTCGCCCGAATGATTAATCGCACGGCTGATTTGTTCGCGCACGATCAACATGAGGTCGTCCCAGAATACGCCGCGTGGAAGCTGTGGCTCACGGAATGAGCGCAGACTTTCCATATATGCCATGACAGGTTCCAGCTTGGGGAACACAAGTTCACTGGGCAGGTCATGACGCACGACGGCGTAAAAATGCTTTGAAAGCTGGCGTGCGCCGTTTTCGAGCGAAAAGCGCGTCGAATCGGGCTGCATGGGGCGTTTGTAAATGTGTCCCGGCGTGCTGAGGAGCAGCAAACCGCGATTGAGCAGCGCCAAAAATTCGCGCATGGTCTGAATGCTATTGGTCGAAGCCATCAGCACGCCGTCCGGTTTGAGGACGCGCTTGATCTCGCGGATACCTAAGTCAATATCGGGGACGTGGTACAGCATGTGGTTCGCCATGATCACATCGAACGAGCCATCGGCAAACGGTATGTGTTGAACATCTCCTGCGAACAGGCGCGTGCGTGCGTTGTGCGTCGTCAGCATTCCCCACGAGCGATCTAACGCGGAGTACTTGAGGTCGGGCAAGCGGGAACGGAGCGAGTCGAAATATGCCCCTGAGCCTGAACCAACATCGAGGATGGATTCATCTCCGCGCCATTGAATACGGCTGACCACCCATTGAGGAAAATCCACCTTCGGCACGCTGTACTGCTGGTGAATATCCTGACGGATTTTCAGATAAACGTCGTTTGCATACTGATGATTCAGCGCATCAGAATCGGAGCTAGAGGTCATAATTTTCCCGAATGAGTCGCATATTAGCTGCTAAAATTATACTCCATCTTACTCGGAACATACTAGCTTTGGTGATTTTGATGATTAAGGTTGAAGATATTCGGGCTGCGGCAGAACGTCTACGCCCCTATTTACAGCCCACGCCTCTCGAAAATGTGCTGGATGGGGTGTGGTTGAAATTAGAGAATGTGAACAAAACACATTCGTTCAAAGTGCGCGGGGCGCTCAACGCCATTTTGTCACTTTCAGATAAAGAACGGGCGGCAGGGGTGATCACCGCCTCGTCAGGCAATCACGCACAGGGGATCGCCTATGCCGCTCACCTGACAGGCACACGCGCCCGCGTGCTGATGCCGATCCACACGGCAAAGAAGAAGATCGCCGGAGTCAAACGCTACGGGGGCGCAGTCGTCGAGATCATTTTGTTTGGCGAAGGCTATGCAGAAACCGAAGCGGAAGCGCGGCGCTTAGAATCTGTCGAGGGCATGACGTATGTGTCCCCCTATAACGATGTGAACGTGGCAGCGGGCAATGGGACAGTCGGCTTAGAAATCATGGAGGCGCTGCCGGACGTGGAGCGGGTGATCGTTCCGGTGGGCGGCGGCGGTTTGATCTCTGGCGTGGCGACGGCGATTAAGATGCTGTACCCGTCAGTTGAGGTGATCGGCGTGAATCCGGCGGTATCGCCCGATATGTACAACCTGTTTTACGGTCAAACGCTGCCCCTGTCGTATGACACGCTGGCGGACGCGCTGCCGGGTGATATTGAAAATGGGTCGCTCACGATCCCGATCACGCGCCAGTGGGTAGATCGAATTGTGTTGGTGAGCGAAGCCGAGATCGCCGCCGCGATGCGCTGGTTGATCAGCGATGCGGGTTGGTTGGTCGAAGGGGGCGGCTCGGTGGGAATCGCCGCATTGCTGGCGGGTACGATTCCACAGGATAAAAAAACCGCCGTTGTGATCAGCGGCGGTAATGTGGATATGGAAGTGGTGCGGCGGGTATTAACCTCACCCCCCGACCCCCTCTCCGAAAAAGGAGAGGGGGAGTAAAGCAAGTTTTAAGCCCCTCGCTTTTTGGAGACGGGTTGGGGTGAGGGTGAGGCTATGTCCGGCGGCGCAAGACGAGGAACGCCACCGCCAGCAAGATGATCACCACGAGCGTGATGATCAAAATAGAGATTGTGCTGCTGCTAATGGGCGTGCTGGTGGTTTCAAGCGGTACAAGCGTTGTTGTCGGAACGGGTGATCCGTCCGGCGTGGATGTGGACGCTTGCGCGACTTGTGCCGTCCCGCCGATGGGCGTTGAGGTCGGTCCAATGGCGGTCAGACGGGTGTCATTGGTCGCCTGTGCGCTGGTGGTGTTGGTAGCGTCTGCGTTCGTTGTCGCTTGTGCGGCAGTCGATGTTGCGGCGGTGTCTGTTCCCAAAATGCTCGCCCGTTGAGTCGCCGCAAGGTTGGCTTGATCCGTTGCGTTGAGCGCCCGTGCCACTTCGGTCATGGTTTGCACCATAGCCGCCTGTGTCGCTGTTGCGCCCTGAATGAGCGCCGTCGCCGTGAAATTGAGCGCGGACTGCGTTTCGGTGGCATTGCTGATGATCTCGGTGGCGGTTGCCGCCTGTGCCACTTGTAATTGCTGGAACGTCTCGGTTTGGACAGCACCTTGCGTTTGCTGCGCCGCCTGTGTCGCGGTTGCACGAGTGATGATTTCAGTCTGGGTGGCTTGCAGCGCGTTAATCGCGGCTTGTGTTTGCGTCGCGTGGACTTCAAGCGCCACTTGAGTCACCGTTTGCGCCCCATTGATCGCCGCTTGAGTCGCGGTTGCGTTTGCATCAAGATTCGCTTGCTGCGCCGTTGCGGTTTGCTGAACAGCGGTGGCGCTGGCATCCAGCGCATTTTGCGTTTCAATGGCGAACTGGCGTGCTGTCGTTGCGGTTGCGGCGTCACGGGTGAGTTGCGCCGCTGTTGCAAGCGCATTGAAACTCGCCTGTGTCGCCGTTGCGTCCGTGTCACGGGTTGCCCGCGCATCTTGAGTCAACTGGACTTCAAAGCGCGTTTGTGCCGCCCGTGTTTCTAAGGCGCTCCGTGTTTGAACCTGATTCGTCGATGCGATCTGCGCTCGTGCTGTCTCCCGTGCATCGATTGTGTTTTGCGCGGTTGCTGTGTTCAATGCTCCTTGCGTGCTGGTTGCTTCAAACGCCTGTGTGATGATCAGCGCGTCGGCGTTTGAGGTTGCAGTTGCGTTG
>JBBQRJ010000143.1:0-10268 GCA_038214955.1 Aggregatilineales bacterium
ATAGGCACGCTGCGCCTCATCCATCGACTCGGAATCCAGCGCGGTTGTGACCTGCTGTGCAATCGTTTGATCGCCGGGCTGTACAAATTCGAGCAAGCCCATACGCAGACGCAAGCCGATATTCAGCTTGAGCAATGCCCACACGCGGCTTTTGAAATCGGTGATGAGCATGGCGACCATTGGTTCGGCGGCTTGTGACGCGCCCAGCTTGATCAAGCCAGAAAACGCCGCGTACTGCACTTTAGCGTTCGCATCGGGCAGCAAACCGATCAACGGATCAATCGCCCGCCCATCATTGGACGCGCCTAGTTTTTGCGCCGCTTCATAGCGCACCGTCGGGTCATCGTGACGGACATCAACGATCCATTCTTCGTACATGGTCAACACTCCAAACTTACACAGATTTGCAGATTTAGGGGGAATGATACCAGTATAAATCACCCCCATTAGATGACCGCTAGAGACATATAAGAAGTTTACTTGAAGATTTCGCCTACGGTGATCGTCACATCGGGCAGCAAGCCAAAAGCGAAAGTTTGATCTTTCTCAAAAAAGCCAAAACGTATGAACCGATCAGCATCACGCCGGTACACTTCAACGGTTTGATCATCTGTGTCAATTAACCAATACTCACGCACACCGTTTTGTTCGTATAGAGAGAATTTACGCCCGCGATCACGCTTTTTAGTGCTTGGCGATAACACTTCAATCGCTAAATCTGGCGCTCCGTGATACCAATCATCCTCACGAGCTTGACACAAACTAGAAACGCCACTCACCCAAAAGACATCCGGTTGTACAACATCTTCATCGAGATATACATCCATTGGAGAAACAATGACTTCCCCCGAATGCAAAGTTTGACGTAAAACAAAGTAAATGTTGCCAACAACTATTTGATGCGGTTTCTTGGGAGTTGCCACGCCATCTTCCTGTCGGATCAGTTCGCCGTCAATGAGTTCGATACGTTCCATGCTTTCTGGTAGTGCCATAAACTCTGCTTTGGTCATTTTGATCTTGGTCATATCCGCCATGATCGGTTACTCCCCTACTTGAACTCGTCCGAATCGAGAATGATCGTCGTGGGTCCGTCGTTGTGAATTTCGACCTGCATCATTGCACCGAATACGCCCCGTTCCACACGGGTGATTCCTTCTATTTTCAACCGTTCCCCAAAGTATTCGACCAGCGGCGCGGCGATCTCTGGTTGGGCGGCGTCGAGAAAACTGGGGCGGCGTCCCTTGCGCGTGTCGGCGTACAGCGTGAATTGCGAGATCACCAGCACGCCGCCGCCTATCTCTAATGCGGACAGGTTCATTTTGCCCTGTGCATCTTCAAAAACGCGCAAATTTGCTGTTTTCTTGGCGAGTAATTCTGCTTCGGCGCGGCTGTCATCATGAGTCACGCCGACGAGCGCCACGAATCCCTGTTCCACTGCGCCGACGACTCGCCCGTCAACCGTGACGCTTCCCTTTGATACCCGCTGCAAAATGACGCGCATTCGCTGATCCTCAATGTTTAGCCTCACCCCCCAACCCACTCTCCGAAAATGGAGAGGGGCGTAATGGCGATTCTGTTTGCGCCCCTCCCTGAATTCGGGGAGGGGTTGGGGGTGGGGTCAAAAGTTCTACCCCGATCTTACGATCTCGCTGCACAGCCTGTCAACTAAACAATAAACGCCTTTGCGGACGGGCGGGGGTCGCGTACAATGGTATGCGAAGTAGAGAGCGAAATTTTTATGGCTGGAAGCCTTTTCGATAACCGTTATAGATATGATTACATTTACCCGCGCGGGCGCTCTGGTGAGACGCTGCGTGCAGTTGATACACAAGATTCAGATCGTCCGGTGGTGATCAAGCGCCCCGCCCCGCAAGACGCGCCGCCGATTCGCTTTGGGCAGGAAGTGAGCATCCTCAACGAGCGTAAGGCGCTGACTCGCCTAGCGGGTCATGCGGTGATCACGGCGTTGTTGGGCAGCGGTCAGTTCACGATTGGCGGAATCGCCCATCAATACATCGTCATGGAACGCGCAGAAGGCGTGATCGTCGCTGATCTGGTCTTGGAACTCGCTGGACGCGGCGAACGTTTGCCCGAACTCGAACTGTTGATCATCATCGACAACCTGTTAGATTTGCTGTTTACTGCCCACGCCCACGACATCGTATACAACGACGTAGACGCTAAACATCTTTTCTGGGATCGAAACGCTTACCGCCTCAAAGTGATCGATTGGGGCAACACGGTTTTTCTCGAAGGCGACGACGTGACCGCGCAGGGAATCAGCCGCCAGACCGATGTGTTTCAGTTAGGCGAACTGCTCTACTTCATTTTGACGGGCGGCGGACGTTTAGAAGTCCCACGCGATGCGGGCGATGAATTCCGCGTCAGCTTTGGGGATGACAACGAACGGATTCATACGCGCCTCGCGTCGATTGTGAGCCGTGCCGCACATCCGAACCCGCGTTTGCGCTATGCGTCGATTGCCGAACTGCGAAAAGAACTCACCGATTACCGCGCTCCACTGGAACGCGAACGCAACAACACGTTAGGGCGCGTCAATGACCGCTTGCGTCGTGAATTGAGCAAAGACGAACTCAACAATGTGTTGAAGATGCTCGATAACGTCCTCGCGTTCGATCCGGGCTATCCGCCCGCGAAAACGGCACGCGATGAAATCCTCAACCGCCTCAGCGATCTGGAGATCGAAGCCGATTTAGACGCGGCGCGAATCTACTTGGAGAGCGCGAACTGGGCGAAGGCGATCAACGTTCTCGAAGAACTGGCGGCGCGTGCGCGGGGAGAAAGCGCCGATCAAGTGGGGCTGCTGCTCGATTGGGCGAAAATTGCCGTCGAGTCGAACCTGCGCCCCGTGCCGCATACCGTCTTAGACGCGGTGACTCTGCTGTTTGAAGGACATCCAGACCGCGCCGCTTTCCGCCTGCTGACCGAAAATCAGCAAATGGATGACGCCCGCAATCTACAGCTTTTGCTGGCAGAGCGAGTCTCTGCCCATTTGCCCGATGTGCTGCTGCTGCGACCTAATTTGTATCGTCTGGAAACGGCGCTGACTCAGCTTGCCGCTGAGGGGATTCCCGTCACTGAACCGCGTGCTTTCCTTGCGGAGATGTACCGTCTATTGGATCGCCTATCGTCCCCGAACGACGCCAGTTTAATCCGCTTACGTGACGGTTACAGCACGCTCGTAGACCAGATCAACGCGCTCGGTCACTTTTTAGAAACCGTGCGCGATGAACACGACCTGCCGAATAATCGTTTGCCCCTCAGCGCCTTAGTCCGCGCTTTGAACGCGGGTATGGCGCTGGCAGATAACATGCATGTCATCGGCAAACAGGCGACAGGCAGCCCGCGTGATGCGCTCGGCGCATTGGATGCTGCCCGCGCCATTGACCCGTCTAACCGCTCGTGGGACTCCGTGCGCGTCATGCTGGACGGGCTGTATCAACTGCTGGATACTTATCAAACCTATGTGCCAACGGCAGACGCTTCTGATCTCGAAGAATGGCTTAAGCAGACAGAAACCGAACTCGCGCCCTATGTCGAGCGCCTATTTGATGAAACGCTCGTCGGCATGGTGGTCGGCTTGCGTATGGCGGGTCAATCGTGGACAGCCTACGCCGACTCGGTGATTCAAGGCAACCGCGCCGCCGCGACGATGGCATTACAGCAAGCCACCGAATCGATCAGCACGGTCAGTCCCACGCTGGCGGGGTGGCTCAATCAACTGCGTTCGATCATCAACAGCGCCAATTACATCGAACGACATGCGCTCTATGGGGCGTTGGGTCGTGCGCTGGCAGATGGTTGGGAGAACTTTGATCGGGGACGCTTGCCCGAAGCCGAACGACTCGGCGCGACGGCTTACGAATCCGCCCGCAGCGATGCGGAACGATTCGCCGCCCGCCGTCTGCGTGACCTGTCCGAACTCGTGCGCGACTGGTTAGAACGCAGCGGCGTGGGCAGCGTCAAAGCGACACAAAATACGCTGACCAAAGTTGAACTGTTGTACACGGCAGACGAGATCGGCGCACGGGATAATTTCGCGGCGCAAATGCCGTCTAAAGAGACGTTTCTTAAGGCGATGGTCAAGGGCTTAGTCGAAGTTTTTGCGCGTCAAAACACCGCCGCCAACCGCGTGCTGTACACCAATTACATTTTGTTCGGCGTGCTAGAAGCCCATGACGATCATTTAGAGGATGTGCGTTTCTGGCGTGAAGCTGCTGCTAAAGTGTTGGGCGAGTTTGGCGCTCGTCACCCCGCGACCCGTGCCGTAGAGGATATGCTTGACCGCCGCCGCGACTTGATCGCCGCCGCTGAACTGCTCAACAGCGTCAGCGGGTCGCACGCCCTGCCCTCGCTCGATAGTTCACGCCGCGCCCTTGAGGAAAACCCACAGGCGAAAACCATCACGCCAGCAGTCTACAGTTTGCGCGAACTGGAAGCCGCCGCCCGTGATTGGTCGGATGGGGAATTTCGCGCCGCCGGAATCAAGTTGGAAAACGCCGTGCGTGCTGTCGATGAAATTGAAACCAGCGCGGGTATCACCCTGACCGCCTACCGCGCCTTCGTGATGGAACTCCTCAGCGGGAGCGCCGAACTTCATTCCGCCACCCGCAAGATGAGCAGCACTATTGAGCGCAAGCCCGACGCGCCCGTTGACGCAATCCGCCACGCGCATAAGCAAATGGTGGATGTGACCTCGCGCATGTTGGGCGCGTCCTACGCAGCGACTCTACGCACATGGGCAGATACCTACGAATCGTTCTTGTCGGTGTACACCGATCCCACAGCGCGGCGCTCTGCCAAGCTGACGCGCTTTAACGACCTGTTCCGCGCCCTGTTCATTGACCGTCACCCGGCATACGCACTTTATCGCCACTGGTACAACGTCACCGAAGGATCGCCGGAATTTCCCGCGCCGCCCACCAGCGAACCGACTCCGCGCATTGCCGAAGAAGCCGACGTGAGCATCCCCGATGAAGATGGTTACTCACCACGCACGACCAGAGGTATGGGAGCGCGGCGTGTCACCCCGATTGACGCAAATGAAGCAGGCGGCGACGACGATGAACCCCGTCGCCGCCGACGCCGTGTCAACCCCGCATCGATCATTATTGCCATTGGCGGCGTACTCTTGATCGGCATGGCGGCTTTTGTGGCTACCGGTGGCGGCGCAACTCCCACGCCGACCCCGACCAATGACAACGGCTTGACGATCACGGCAGAAATGCAAATCGCGCTGGCGGAAACTCAAACTGGAGAGGCGGTCTTGCTGGTGACTCCGCCAACGGATACGCCCACCCCCACAGAGACTCGCCCGCAGGTCGTCAACACGATTGCGCTGCGGGGCAGCGAAACATCCACGTTCACGCGCACGCCCTCCATCACGCCGACGTTCACCGATACGCTCACGTTGACGCCAAGCAGCACCGCCCCGCCGACGAATACGCGACTGCCAACCCATACACCGACGCCAACCAACACCCCGACGGCGACGTTGCCGCCTCAAGGCTTGCAGGGGCAGCAAGATTTACTGCCCATTGCCGCTGAGATTGCTAACCCCGAACTGTATACGTTAGGGCAGGACGGCACATACTGGCGCATGGGGACGGGATCGCCTTCTACGAATGCGGTGTTCACCTTGCCCATTCCAGCAGATGCGCTCAATGTGCGTTTTGGCAACAGCGCCGCCGGACGAATCAGCCGCATTGAGGCAGTCCTCGAATTAGCAACATGGAATCCGCCGCTGGTACTCGACAATGATGTGTATTTCGGCGTGATGCTGATGCCCGTTGACGAACCCGATCAAGGCGTGGGCGTACAGTTCAATTTAGTCACCGATGGCGTGTTCAATATCGGGCAGCGCGTGGGTGATGAAGTCAACATCAATGCACAGCGAGCTTTGAACGATAATACGGCACGCATTCGCCTTGAATATGATTCGAGCGTGGTGGCAATTTATGTCAATAATGAGCAAATCGGCGCACCGATCCCACTAGGTGATGTATCAGTTATCCCCGCGTTGTACGTCAAAGAAGGTGGCGTAATCGTCCATATCCAAAGTTGGAGCATCACATTACGTTAAAGTTAGATTATCAGTACCTATGGTCTACACAAAATCAACTAATCACAAGGGTTTATTCACACTAAACGGTTTAGAATCAACAATAGGCACTGACCCACTGGAGTCCATATGTTGATCGCTTCTTCGACCCAAAACCGTACTGAGCAATACAGCGCCCCACGCTTGCTGCTTGTGGATGACGATTTCACCACCTTGGCACTGCTCAAACGCCTGTTTGAGTCAGAGTATCACATTTACACGGCAGGGAATGGGGAAGAAGCATTAGCAGTTTTGGCAAAACATGAGGTTGATCTCGTGCTGCTGGACGTGCAAATGCCGCGTATGAACGGCTTCACTTTCTTAGAGACAATCCGCAGTCAAGAAGCGACCCGCACGCTGCCCGTCATCATCATCTCCTCCAACACAGATACACGTGACGTGGTACATGGCTTGCAACTCGGCGCAAACGACTACATCAACAAACCCATGAACACCCACATCACACGGGCGCGGGTACAAACTCAGCTTTCACTGAAACAGGCGAACGACGCCAAAGACGAAACCATTTCGCGCTTACACGGTTCGCAAGAATTTCAAAACCAGTTTTATCGCATCGTCTCGCACGACCTCAAAGGTCCTTTGACCAATTTGCGCTTAGGTCATTACATGCTGCGCGACTTTGTAAAAGACAGCGCCGAAGCCAACGGTATCCTCGATAACATGGATTTGACGCTCAATTCCATGCTGGAGATGATCCACAGCTTTTTGGACGCCTCAAAGTACCAACAAGGGATCGTTCACCAGCAAATTGATAGGGTGAACGTCGGGGATTATGCCCACCGTGTGATCGAACAGTACACCCCTGCCGCCAAACGCAAGCAGATTAAGCTCAATATGGAGCGGCTAGATTGCCCTGTGTTTGCCGACCATGTGATGTTAGGTCAAATGCTCGATAATCTGATCAGCAACGCGATCAAGTTTAGCTTGCCCGATACAACGGTGCGCGTGAGTGCGGAACGGCGCGGCGATATGATCCGCGTGGCAGTCGAGGATCAAGGACCCGGCATTCCGGTTGAAGAACGGGGTCGTTTGTTCGAGATGTTCAGCCGCCTCACGCCCCGCCCGACGGGTCAAGAGAGCAGCACAGGCTTAGGCTTGTGGATCGTCAAGACGCTGGCGACCATCCAGAACGGCTGTGTTGGCGCAGACTTCCCCGCCGATGGCGGATCGATCTTCTGGTTTGAAATCCCCGCCGCATAACGCTTTTTATGCCTTACCCCCTACCCCCTCTCCGAGCGCAGCGAGTGGGGGTGAGGCGTTTTGCCAAATATCCGAAAACCGTCCTCCTCATCGCGCACAATCACGCTGGCGGGATGTCGTACCACCACCCCGACTGCCCACAAATCACCGATTGCGCCACCCGCGTTCAAAATCACCGCCAGCGACAACCAGTAAACCAACCCGTTTGGCACAATCCACAACGCCAGCATCACCACCAGCGTGATCCCCACCAGCGGCGCAAGGGCGACGATCACATATTCGTTGCGGCGAAACAGCGCCTTATCTGCGGTCGCATACAGCACGCCTTTATCCAGTTTGATGCCGTAGCGCGGCTTGTGACCGACCCAACTGATCGCCAGACCATGCAGCAGTTCGTGCAGCGGCAAGGTGATCACAAAAATCAGCACGATCATAATCAGGTCGTGGATAGGGAGGCGATCTGGCTGCACAGACGGGCGCAGCGGCGCGATCAGCGACCAATACCACGCCATGCCGACAATCCCAACGACAATAGGGGCGATCCCCAAAAAGTTGAGGAACAACAGTAAGCGCGGTTCGGTCAATACGACGTGTTGAACTTCGGCGTACTCGGCGGGTAGTTCGGTGATCGGGTTTTTTGCCATAATGCGAATCCATATGCGTAGGGACACCCTACAGGGTGTCCGGTCTATTAAACTTGCGGACGCGATATATCGCGTCCCTACATTATGGGTTGTTTGGGCGTTTCAAAAACAATGCGGATCGGGTCACTTCGCAGACCACAACGCCGTTCTGGTTGCGCCCGATGTGCTTCAACGTGACGATCCCCGTATCAGGGCGCGATTTGCTCTCGCGCCGCGAAACAACCGTTGTTTCTACGTAGATCGTATCGCCATGAAAAACCGGAGTCGGATGACTGATATTTTCGTAGCCTAAATTAGCGATAATCGTGCCAATCGTCAAATCGTTGACGCTGATCCCGACGATGAGGCTCAACGTCAGCAAGCCGTTGACGATTCGCTGCCCGAACTGCGTTTTGGCGGCGAAATCCTCATTGATGTGAAGCGGCTGTGTATTCATCGTGAGGCTGGAAAACAGCACATTATCGGTTTCAGTGATCGTCCGCCCGATCTCGTGCGTAATTATCATTCCCGGTTCGAGGTCTTCGTAATATTTTCCCGGCATGAGTCGGATTTCCCCAATCGTCTGCAAACACGCTGTAGGAACACCCTATTGGGCGTCCCTACGAGGTTTCATACGGAGGATTATAAACCAAAACCGCTCGATGCGAGGGGGGGCGCATCGAGCGGTTTAAGAGAGATGGGCATGTGAAGGGTATCAGTTACCCTAGCCCGTGAACTTGGCTGCTAACACTAAATCGCACGCCGAGTACTATTGTCGTCTCAATTCGACCAAGTTCATTCGTTTACTGTCTACAGATTAAGTTTCCCGGCTAAACAATAAATGAATCCCATGTGAGCGAGTTATGAGAGGGCAAACGCGCTCATGAGCCGGGAGTCGTCACCACGCCAACGGGAGCAATCGCGCCCGGAGTCAGCGCCCAATTCGGGTCATAGGTTGGGACGGCGTTCACGCACAGATTTTGCGCGTTATCATACTTGCCGTTCGCTGCGCCGCTGTTAAAGACGCTCATCGCCTGTTGATACTGGTTCGCTGCGCTGCAATAGTTGGACTGCGCGTAATAGGAGTCGCCAACCAGCACATATTGATTGTAGAGAAGCTGGCGTGACTCTTCGTAGTAGCGTCCACCTGCGCCCAGTGCCAACACCTGTTGAAGCATATTTACGGCGGCAGGGCTGCCGATACCCACAGCGGCACGCGCACCGAGATACAATTCGGAGGCATAACGTTCGTAATCCAAACCGGAGTCGATTTGACCATATTCCTCTGCCCGCCCCACCATAATGTTGGCGGCGGCAGGTTGATCGGCGTTATACAGTTCGAGAGCGCGGTTTTGCAGTGCCTCATTCATCAGACGGCGAACAGTCGCCGTCTGGAAGGTTGGATCAACTGCCAGCACCACGTCTAGCAGTTCGATAGCATCTCGCCACAACGCGCCATTCATGGCAGTTTGCGCTTGCTCAAACAGGCTGACGACATCATAGCCGCCGTTGTCATCTGCCGGGGTGATCTCAACGCTTTCCAGTGGGGGGTTGGTCGCCGCTTCGGTGGCTTGGAGCGTCGGTGAAGGCGTTTGAGTAGCCGTCGGCAAGCTGCCAAAATAAACCGCTGTTCCCGTCAAAACGAGACTAGGCAGTTCAGAGTAGTTCGGCGCAGAAGTCGCCAGCCATTCGAGACGAGTCCGCAGTAAAACGGTATTGCCAGAGGCGACATCGGCGGGAATGCGATCCACCTGCTCACGAATGGCGGCGTCACGGGTGTTCACGATGATCGTCTGGGCGTCACGCTGACCCGCTGTCCAACCTGCCGCGCCCGCCAGTGCCACGATCAGCACGCCGAACACCAGCAAGACGACGCCGATCAAAGCAAACATCGCGCAGCCGGGTGACGACGCAACCGGCGGTTCGTTCATTTCGTCTACGGTGATCGTCGGCTTGAGGGGTGTTTCCTTGAAGGGAGAGCGGGGTTGAGTATCATCAACCGAAGGTGTATAGCTCATGCAGCAATCTCACGATTCAATGTCAATTTGCCGTGCCGATTATAGCGGACGGTGTATCGAGATCATAGCCTACGGTTTACCTACGCTGATCCCAGAAGCTGCCCCACCCGCTGAATGATTGCTTCGCTTATTTTGGATTTACTTGCCAATTCGAGCGATTGTTCGCCGCCGTGCGCGTCGAGGATCACCACGCGGTTGGTATCCACGTCAAAGCCCGCGTCCCGTGCGGTGATGTCGTTCGCCACCAGCAGATCAAGCCCTTTGCGCTCTAATTTTTCCCGCGCA
>JBBQRJ010000144.1:0-10266 GCA_038214955.1 Aggregatilineales bacterium
AACGGTGATTTCGCGCACGCACGGATGATTCGCGGGGTCGTCACTGTGCCAATCGAGGATGCGGCAGGGGCGACAACCCATGCTTGACGTGAGGATCATATGCTTATCGGGTGATCCCCATTGGCGGAACTCGGCTGGATCAGCGGGACCAAACAGCGCAACGGTGGGTGTGCCAACAGCCGCTGCGAGATGCATGGGTCCACTGTCTGCGCCGATCACGACAAGCGCCCGTTCATAGAGCGCGGCGAGCGACCCGATGCCCGTGTCGCCTACCATCACACACGCCCGATGCTTCATGCTGCTGATGATGCGCCGCACCATCGCCAATTCGTGATCGCCGCCTGTGAATACGACGGTTGCGTCTAGCTGATCGCTCAAAACGTCTGCGACGGATGCCCATTTCGGGTCATCCCACCGTTTAACCCATGTCCCCGCGCCGGGGTGAATCACGAATAAGCGCCCGCTGTTATTGATGCCCCACTCGTTCAAGTAGCCGTTCACCCAACTGCGATCCGCCTCTACGACGGGGTAGCGCAGAGTCAGCGAGTCGGCGGGAATATCACCGACGAGTTTCGCGCTTTGCAGTACGGCATGTTGATGCTCGTGCGGGATTGCGTCGGTGAGAAAGGGCGCGACATCGGGCAGATCGAAACCGATACGCTGAGGAATCCCGGCGGCGTGTGCCAGCATCGCGCCCCACCAGTGATCAGGTCGAAAGATGATCGCGCTGGTGTAGCCGATGCGCCGCAAGTGCCGCGCCGACTGGATCAAGAGTTCGTAGGGCGAACGCCAGTTCAATTTGGATTGACGGGTGAAACCGGGAAAAGGCAGCGTCAATACGTAATCAATATCATCGAAGTTGGCGATCACATCGGCTGACCAGTTGCCGACGAGCGCATGGAGTTCAGCATTCGGACGGGCGCGACGCAATGCGCGAATTGCGGGGGTCGTGAGCAGCACATCGCCCAGATGGTCGGGGCGAATGAGCAGAATACGTTCTTTGTCGTGCGGTTTTTGCACGGGGATAGGCAGATTGCCGAGTGCTTGCAGCGCAACCCGCCGAATGCGGTGCTTGAGTGACAGCGAGTGAAAGGCTGTCGCCATTGCCCGATTACGTAAGACGAGCGACTCTCTATCCAACGCCGATGTCCTTATAGATGTTGAGCAAACAGGGCAGCAGTGCCGACCAGTCGTAGTATTCCCGCACGACTGCCCGCGTTTCTGCACCGAGTCGGGCGCGTTCTGCGGGGTCATTGAGCAAAAGGATCACCGCGTCTGCGAAGGTGTGCGCCGTATTTGCGATCAGAATGTGTCGCCGCGCTTCTTCGCGCAGTCCTGAAACTGCTACACTGGTCGCTACGACTGCACAGCCCGCCGCCATCGCTTCAAGGATTTTTAAGCGTGTGCCGCTGCCCATCCGTAACGGCGCAACATAGACCCCCGCCGCGTGTAGGAACGGCTGAATTTCTGACACCCAACCCGTGAGTTCAATGTGATCGCGGGATCGCAGATGTTCGAGGCTGGAATGGGGCTTCTGCCCGACAATGTAGAGCCGCGCATCGGGGGCGCGTTCGTGAATCAACGGGAAAATGTCGTTGGTGAACCACTGCATCGCATCCACGTTGGGGCGATAATCCATTTTGCCCGTGAATACCAACAGGTGATCGCCTAGTTCAAGCCGCTGCTGCGGTGGGTGTATGTAGTCGTCTACGAAAATACCATTGGGCAGTACCTCAATTTTGCCGTCGCTGCGGAAAGGGCGCAGTGATTCGGCGTCTTCATCCGACACGGCGATCACCGCGTCGGCTTGGGCGGTGATCAGTTTCTCGAAGCCGAAAATTCGCGCGGCTTGAATCTGTGAATAGGCAGCGGCGGCGAGTCGCTTGCGATTTTTGGTTTCCACCTGCGCGATCACACGTTGGAGCGCAAATTCGGCATTATGCGCGTCATAGATCAGTTTAGCGGTGGGCTGCAATTGGCGGGCAAGGGGCAAATAGATCGCCATTTCCAAGCCTTCAAACTGAATCAAGTCAAAGCGCGTTTGCCTGAGCAGGCGCGTCAGTGTTTCGCGTGATTCGGGTGTTTCCAGCCGCCGCGCTAGATCGGGATGACCGGACAGCACGAGATCGCGCAAGCGGCGCGATTTACTGCGATTGGGCGGCGTCACGGTGATGACCTGATCGCATAGAGACGGGAGCGGCGTGCCTTCCACCGTTTGATCGCTGAAACTGAACAGCGTCACCTGATGCCCTGCTTCATGCAAGCCGCTTAAAATTCCGAAGTTTCGCAGCGCCCCGCCTTGATGTGGTGGGTAGGGGAGCGCGGGTGTCAACAGTAAAATATGCATTACGATACAGCCTTGATCGACGATAGAACAGCGTCGTACACGGATAAAACAATTCGCGCCGTATTATCCCATTGAAAAGTGGCGGCGCGGCGTAAACCTGCTTCCCGCTGGTGTTTGCGCCATGCAGTATCGCTCAACGCATGGGTGATCGCCCGCGCAATGTCGGACGGGTCGTCGGGGTCAACTTGCAAGCCGACTTCGCCCACGACTTCGGGCAGTGACCCGCGATTGCTCACAATGGGGATTGTGCCGCACGCCATCGCCTCAAGCGCGGGCAAACCGAATCCTTCATAAAATGATGGTGTGATCAGCAGGGATGCCCCCGAATAGAGCGCGGGTAAATCGGCTTGGGGGATGTTTTCGCGCCAGATCACGCGATTACCCAGATTCATGTGCTTGATGCGATCCATTGTTTCATCGAACAACCAGCCGCGATTGCCCGCCAGCAGTAGAGTCGGCGCGTCGGGCGGAAGCTGCGCGTAGGCGTCGATCAGACCGGCGATATTTTTGCGCGGCTCGAACGTCCCCACGTAGAGCAAATATTCCGGCGGTAGATCAAGCGACTGACGCACACGGGCGATCTCGTTTAGAGATGATGGCTTGAAATTCTCGTCCACACCGAGCATATGCACGGTGATTTTCTCTGCCGGGACGTTGAGCATGGCGATCATGTCTCGTTTGGTCGCTTCGCTGTCTGCCAGAATGTGATCCGCCTGTTGGACTGCCGCGCCGATTTGATCACTGTAATAGCGGCGGCTTTCGGCGGTGAGGTACTGCGGATAGTAGAAGAAATTCAGGTCATGCACGGTGATCACATGCCGACGCGCCCCACGAATGGGCGGGATGAAGTCGGGCGAATGCAGTAAATCTAAGCCGTAACGCGCCAGTTCAACTGACAGCGCCAACCGTTCGATGCGGTGATGGCACGGCGTCCATAGGTCAGCGCGTTTGAAGCGCTTCACCCGTGACTCCCGTGCTTTGCGGCTGTGAAAGACGACATATTGATGCTCAAAATCCAGCCGTTCCAGCGCCTCGATGAGACGCACAATGTACGTGCTGATTCCGCCAGTGCGGTAGTAGGTTAAGCGGGCGTCAATGCCGATCATGCAGGGGAGTATAGCCGCCGGATAGGTGGATGTCGAGATTTTGTAGGGGCAACCTCACCCCCCAACCCTGTCTCCGCCCTAATGAAAAGCAGCCTCACCCCCCAACCCCGTCTCCGCCCTAATGAAAAGCAACCTCACCCCCCAACCCCGTCTCCGCCCTGATGAAAAGCAACCTCACCCCCCAACCCCGTCTCCGCCCTAATGAAAAGCAGCCTCACCCCCCAACCCCGTCTCCGACCTAATGAAAAGCAGCCTCACCCCCCAACCCCCTCTCCGAACGGAGAGGGGGAGCAAGACAACGAGGCGGACGCGCCGTTGCGCGTCCCTACAACCATCTGTCTATGATTTCGATGAGCGTGCCATCATCAAACATGGTTTGCAGCGCCGCGTCTAACCTCGCGGCAATTTCGGGATGGTCGCCGCCTGTCACCATTGCGTACAGGGTGTTGGTGACATAGGTGTATTCGGCATTCCAATCGGGGTGATCGCGGAGATAGAGCCGCGCCGTAATTGCATCGACCAGCGCGGCGGTGGCGTTTGCTTCACCGAGTCGCACGGCGTCTAAGGCGGCGGCGGGCGTGTCATAAGGGAGTAAATCGAACGGGCGAATGCGTCTGAGCCATGCGCGGACTTCGCTTTCCGCTGTTGAGCCATACTCATATGCCAGCGAATGATCGGATAAATCGCGCATGGTCGGGTATGTGCCGTCGCTGACCAGCACGAGTCCCGCGTCAAAATAAGGTTGCGTGTAGTAAACAGAACCGATTCGCGCTGTGTCGATGGGGAGCGCCGAAATCAAGGCATCCACTTGATTGGTTCTGAGCGCGTCGAACAGCCCGTCAAAGCCAAGATTGACAAATCGCACGGGCAGCCCGATTCGCTCACCGAGGGCGCGGGCAAGGTCAATTTCTAAGCCGAATAGATCATCGGCGGTGGCGACTGAAAACGGAGGATAGCTGGCATCAACACCGAAACGAATCTCCGCGTAGGGAAAGATTTCGGTGGCGCTTGGTTCATCGCCGGGTTGCGATATCAGCACGAGGACGAGGGCAGCGAACAGGAGAAGCGGGGAGAAGCGCGAGAGATGGATCATTGACGCCACCCCGAATTCAGGGAGGGGAGAAAAACAAATGTCTCACTCCCAATTTTCTCTCCTAAAATAAGCCTCACCCCCCAACCCCCTCTCCGAGCGGAGAGGGGGAGCAAAGATAGCAACCCATCCATCTCCCAACCGCGTGCGTAGGCTTGCACGGCGTAGTAGATCGGGCGCGGCTGAAATTCGGTGTTCACAAACGTAAAGTTATCCGGGTAGCTGAAGGTGGGGTAGGGATAGCGAAAGACCCATAAACACGCCTTTTCTGCCCATGCCCACTGTGATTCAACCATGCGGAGCGCGTCCAACGTGTAGGTGACTCGCTGCGCGGCGTGGACGGCTTTTGTCCAACGGGGGTGATCGTTCCAGCCTGTCTCGGTGATGATCACGGGCGTGTCGTCGTCGTTGTAACGGAGCATCACATCACGCAGCAGTTCGGCGCGGCGAAAGTTCAGCGCGGGGTCGGCTTCGGGCGGGTCGGTGAAACCGTAGGTATGCACCGCCAATGCATCGAAGTAAGCCGCTGCGCCGTTTGCGTAGAGGGCTTCCAGATACAGAATGTCGTTTAAACCGTTGGGACTGCCCGGTGGTTCAAGCGTGGGCGCGAGTCCGGCGGCAAGTACCACCGCGTTCGGATTCGCCGCGTGGATGGGCGCGTAGACGGTTCGCAGGAGATCGACGTAGCCCGCCGGATCAACCTGCTGATAGCCCCACTCGAAGGCGAGATTCGGCTCGTTCCAGATGATCAGTTGGTCGATTGTTCCGGCATAGCGGGCGGCGAAGTCGGCGGCAAACTGCGCGAAGTCGTCAAAAGAATCGAGCGGTAAGGTGTTGAGCGTGCTGCGTTCGGCGCGGGGATCGTCGGGGGTTTGACGCGCCCACCCCGGCACGAGTCCCATGCGGGCGATGATGTGAATCCCCTGATTGCGGGCGTGGCGCACGATGCGATCTACGCTTGACCAGTCGTATTGATCGGGCGAACGTTCGATGTACGCCCAGGGGAAAAATTCGACAATGGTGTTCACGCCCATCTCGCGGACAAGTTGCAACGTCCGCTGAATTTTCCATTCTTCGACCTCATCGATCAAGCGGGTATGCATACAGACCTGCGGGTGAAGCGTTTCGACCACACGGTCAGGCACTTCTAATGCGGCGCGGGGTGGGGCAGGAATGAGCGTCCCGATCACCCAATAGACGAGCGATAGGCGGATCACCCATGAGAGAAGGGACAAAAGAGGTTTGATCACGGGTTCCGCATCGTCGCTATGATGCCTTAATTTGCTGAGATGATTTCGCCCAACTGTGCGACGAACGTTCGCGGGTTCAGCGGTTTGGGAAAGAAACCGTCAAAGCCCGCCTCAATTGCGCTTTTCGCAACATCGCCCGCGTGGTAGGCGGTGATCGCCACAATGGGAATGTGAGCGGTACGCGGTTCTGACCGAATGGCTTGAAGCGTCTGCCAGCCATCCCGCAGCGGCATGGCGAGATCGGTCACAATGCAGGTGGGTTCAACCGAGCGCAGCATGTCGAGGCATTCATTTCCATTGTGCGCGACAAAGACGGTAATGCCGAAATGCTTGAGCAAATGTGAAACCACCTGCTGATCGTCGTAGGTGTCCTCAACGATGATAATTTTCCAATTCGAGGTTTCCATACTGGACTAATTCCCCTGTTTTACGGCGTGTGCAACGATGTCTTTAATGTTGGTGAGGAAATGGGCAAGTTCAAACGGTTTGGAAATATAACCGTCAAATCCCATTCCTAAGATTCGTTCTCGATCACTGTTCATGGCGTAAGCGGTTAGAGCGATGATCGGAATATGCTGCACAGTGGGGTTAGGGTTCTCTCGTATCGCACGATATAATTCCCAACCGTCCATCGTGGGCATCCGTATATCCAGCAAAATGACAGTCGGGGTTATTTGCTCTAGGATCGCTAACGCTTCGACGCCGCTGCTCGCCGTGTAGACATTTGCCCCATGAAATTTCAGCACGGCTTTGGCGACTGTCAAATTATCTGGCGTATCATCGACAATGAGGATAAGCCAGTCCTTGTACATGTCACGCGATGTAAGGTCTTGTTGTGTCGTCATAGATAAACTGCCTTTGTTTCGTTTCGACATCAACGATGATTTCATATTACGATAAATTATAAAATTGATCGTAATGGTTTTTTGCAACCGACACATCCATCACATGGGCAGTTTTTTTGCTGCCCATGTTGGTCTTACAGCCTAGCCAAAGGACTAGTCTGGAAGGGCAGAAAAAAATCCTCAATCCAACTAGGTCTATTTCGCTATTTGCCATTATACTTAATATATGATTCATACGGACTTTGCAAGCACATCATGGTCACTACCCAGCACCCGACTGACGACGAACGGCACACGAATGATTTAGGCTTAGAACGTGTTTCAAAGCTAAATCTACTGCCCACCAAGAGTATCGCTGATACACAAGAAGCGCCGACCCATGCGGACAAACTGAGCCAACTGGAAAGCGCAAACCGTGAACTGTTAGAGTTCGCCTATGTGGTTTCGCACGACCTCAAAGCGCCTTTGCGCGGGGTTAGCTCGATTGCAAGCTGGATGTTGGCTGACTATGCCGATAAGTTGGACGATCAAGGGCGCGAACTTATGCAGTTGATGATTGATCGACTGCGGCGAATGGATCAACTTATTGACGGGGTGTTGGAATATTCGCGGGTAGGGCGAACGCAAGAAATGCTCACCAGCTTTGACCTGTCGATTCTGTTGAACGACATCATCAATGATGTTGTGCCGCCCGAACGGGTGCATGTGATTATAGATACCCCCATGCCTACGCTCATCTTGAACGTGGTGCGTGTGCGACAGTTATTCCAAAACCTAATCGATAACGCGGTCAAGTATATGGATAAGCCGTTGGGCGAAATTCACATCGGCTGTTGCCTAGAAAATGGATGGTGGGTGTTCCATGTACAAGACAACGGACCCGGCATTGAGTCACAGTATTTTGAACGCATCTTTCAACTTTTCCAGACGTTGAACCTTGCGACAGACGTTGAACCTACAGGGATAGGACTCACGATTGTCAAAAGCATCATTGAACACTATGGAGGTAGAATCTGGTTGGAGTCTACACTAGGTGAAGGCAGTACATTTTATTTCACGCTGCCTGCTTAAACCCCGCTGATTATAGAAAAGGTGTCGGGCGCGTACCCAATCGGGGAGCGGGCTAGGGCTGGCATTGGTCAAACTGCACGACGGACGTATTGAGGTCGCCAGCGTGGAAGGGGTGGGAAAAAGACGAACCTCACCCCCCAACCCCCTCTCCGAAAAAGGAGAGGGGGAGCAAAGAACGCTCAGGGGGCGAAATAGGCGAGGAGTGCGACAAAGGTGGCGTTGGCGTCAATGGTTGGCTCGTTGGACGCCCACGAGTCCCAGTCATCGGTGTAGCGCATCGCCGCCGGAACGCCGATGTCCCATAACCCTTGTAACACGGCATCGCCGCCCGTGTTTTGACTGTTCGCGCCTTCGGTGATGATCCCCGGCACGGCTTCGCGCAGATTGAAGCTGACGTTGTGATGCGGATACAAAACCGGATTCGCGCCAATGCCGCTGATGTAGGCTTTGGCAAGCGGATTCACACCTAACAAATAGTGGATTTGACCTAGCGCGGCGTGGACGTACTGCGAATCTGGGTAGAGTTCATTTGCCAGCATGAGGTACAATCCATGCGCCAATGCTACCTGATTCGACCCCCACTCAAATTCAAATCCGGCTTGGCTGTCATTCAGGGCGACGTTGTAACCTGAATTGTCTACCGCCTCGAAAATGCGATCTGCCTGTGCCTGAAAGACCGCTTCGACAGCGGCGCGGGTGTCGGCATTTGTGCCGTCGGCGGTCAGATAGGCGTAGAGCGCCATCGGGTAGGAGTTCGCCCAGACCATCGTATGTTGATCTTGCGGCGCGGCGGCAAAATGACCCGCGAAAACGGTCTCGTAAGCGCGATCACCTGTTGCCTTGAACAGCTCGGCGCTTGCCCACAGGCGCGGCACATCTTCGACGTTGACGAAATCGTAGCCGCCCTGCATCGGGTATTCGCTGACCGGGGGATTCTGGAATCCGCCCGCTGGCACTTGCTCAGGGTGTTCGAGCAGCCATTGACCCGCTCGTGTCGCCGCTTCCAGCAGTTGATCCGCATATGCCGCGTCATAATCCCGATAAATGAGCGAGGCTTGCGCGGTCACGGCGGCGAAATAGGCGGTATCGGCGCTGGAAATGTCAAATACGAATAACTGTTCCTGATCTTCGGCGGGCAGCGTGCCGTAACCGGGAAAACTGCGCGAGGTGACTTTGTGATGCACCGCGCCGTCTTCACGCTGCATTTTGAGCATCCAATCGAGTTCCCAACGAATTTCATCCAGCAGATCGGGTAAGCCGTTGCCGCTTTCAGGGATGTCCAGCGATCCGTCTGCAAAATAGTCGGGGTTGGCGCTGAAGGCATACAGCAGTTGATTGACGGCGAATGCGCCTGTGGGGATGTAGCGCCCGAAGTCGCCCGCGTCGTACCAGCCGCCCGTCACATCGACGGCTGCGCCGCTGGAGTCGCCCCACATTTGCGCGGGGGCGGTGTGACCTGCTTCGAGGGTGATGCCGCTTAAGTCGGCGTCATTGATGGCTGTGCCGCTGCGTTGGAGATACAAAAAGCGAGTCGCCAACCAGAGCGTTTCCGAATAGACATCCTCGCTGATGGTGAACGGGGCGCTTTCTTCACCCGAACTGAGGATGATGCGGTATGTGCCGGGTTCAGTCAGCGCGTCGAACGTGCCGCGCAGCACATCACGATCTACGTCTGCGTCAAACCCTTGATCGATGAGCAAACCCGCGAACGCCGTTTCGCCTGTCGCATCGTCTACGATGGTGAAATGCGCGGCGGGGATCGCGGAGACGAAATACTTATGATCCTGTGGACGGTAGCCGATTTGACTGGCGTGAACGACGGGGAGTTCCCCGAACACCTCTGCGAATGAGGGCGGCGCGTTCAAGTCGGTTGTTGAAAGCACACGGATGTCGTCAATCCACACCGACCCGCTGACCGACTCTGTACCCACGTTTTCGAGCGCAATCTCAAAGGATGAGATACGCTGCGGCGAGAAGGTCATCAAGCCTTCTTCACCGATCCACATCAAACGCTGAAAACAGTCCCACGACAGCATCACCGGAGTCCAGCCTTGTTCGCTGCCTTCAGGTGTGGTGAAACTGCAACCGAACGGCGTGACTCCCGGTGAGAAGCTAGACGTTTGCGTGTCGTCGTTGACGTGCAGCACGATATTGAGGGGTAAACCCGGCTGAGTTGCACGCATTTGCAGCAGCAGACCGTCGCCCGCTTCCCATGCACGCTCAAAGCTGAAATCGAAGCCGATGCCCGCATAGCTGTCGGGGGGAATGTCGAAGTCGAGGTGCAGCGCCCCCGTGCCGTTAAACGGCGCTTCGGAATCGACTAAGGCGATAAAGGTTGTGCTGGCGTCTTTGCTGTATGTCCACCAGCCCGAAGGCACTTCGCCACCTGTGTTATCTGTGTCGAAGTCCTCGATCAATGTGACGGCGGTCTCTTGTGCGGCGAGGGGCAGCACTGAGATCACGATCAGCAGTAATCCGATAAACGCAAGTCGTTTCATGACGCTTCTCCTGTCAATGCCGAAGGTACATAGAGTTCTCGCGGGAGCGTAGCGCGAAT
>JBBQRJ010000145.1:0-10265 GCA_038214955.1 Aggregatilineales bacterium
GGTCAATTCAGGATAAGGCGCAATTTCCCGCCCTCATCGATCAGGTACGCGGCTTGCTGCGCGAACGTCTGCTCGCCGCGACAGTTGGACTCTACAACGATTACAAGCGGCTCACCTACCTTTACCGCCACCCCGACGCACAATCACTCCTAACCCGTCCAAACTTTCCAAAAGAAATGGTTGCCTCATTACAGGGCGGGGTTTGGTTTGGCGAAACTGACCTAACGGCGTCCTCAGAACGAATCGGCTGGGCGATGTGGGATGAAATCGAGCGCCGACTCAAAGCGGTGGCAGATGTTCACATTTTGCCGCAAGGTTATGGGGTTGAGGACGCCGCTTCCATCGACAGCATTTATTGGCGCAAATCGGGAACGAGTTCAAGCGATCCCGATGCCGATCAGTGCGGCGTGATCTGGATTTGTCCGGTGGTTCCATTACGCGCCGCAGATGTGTCGCGTGCTGTAGACTGTATTGAACACACCCTGCTCGTGAGTGGTTTTGAAGCGATCATCGGGATGCAGATACTCACATTCCGAAAGGCTGTTGTGGTTGCCTCTATTCTCTATGATCGTATTCGCACGGGTGAAGACGAAAAAGCGATGGCGTGTTACGTGTCGATTCAGCAGCAGCTCATAAGCCTCGGATACCCGCCCTATCGAATGGGGCTGCAAAACTTGATGCTTCAACTGCCATTAGAGACGGACGCCATATCGCTGATCGGGCAAATCAAGACGTTGGTTGACCCGGATCACATTCTTGCGCCGGGTCGCTATCAAATCCCCGACAAGAAAGTTTCACCGAAAGCATGAAACGGTTTCACTTGTTCGAGTTTCATGATTGGCGTTGGTTCCCCTGGCGAGGGTATTTAACTGATTTGCTGACGTATCAAATTGTGGCAGATGCGTTCTATGCCCCCGCGTATCCTCTGCTCAAACAAGCATTAGCAGCGACAGGATATACGCACATCGTTGATCTGGGTTCGGGATCAGGCGGGGCGCTCGGTCAGCTTGCCGACTGGTTATCAGCGCACAATTACCCCGTAACCGTGACCCTTACCGATTTATTTCCGCCGTCGAATCCGTCAATCGCAGCGCCATTGAGCTACCATCCGTTTGCGGTGGATGCTCGTTCTATTTCAGATGATCTCGCCGGATTCCGAACCTTTTTCACTGCTTTTCATCACTTTCGATCTGCCGACGCAGCGGCAATTTTGCAAGATGCTGTCGATAAGGGCAGCCCTATCGCCATTTTCGAGTTCACCGAACGACGCTGGAGCAATCTACTGGGGATGTTGCTCTCCCCTATCGCAGTCTGGTTACAGACATGGCAAATTCAACCACGACAACCGGGGCGACTTTTCTGGACATATATCATCCCGATTGTGCCATTTATTTACTGGTGGGATGGCACGGTGTCGCACTTGCGTACTTATACGCCCGATGAACTCCGCGCTATGACTGACTCAACGGGTTCAGCTTACCATTGGAACATCGGAAAACTTGAAACTGAAAGCGGGAACATAACTTATCTGCTTGGGTGGCAAATGTCCCATTAAAATTTGGGGAAGAATGCTCTCTGAGGGACGCAGCTATTTTCAGCAATCTGTATGGATGGCGATTTTCCCGGTCTAGCAATCATGCTAACGGTGAATGGTCTAACGTGATGCACTTGACCCGCGTCTCAAACAGTAACCCTAACTATCAAGTGAATGATTTGTCGAGCCACGTACCAGAAGTTTTCCTTTAAGGACGACTTCACGAGCAGGTCGGGCGGGGTCTGCCATCCTTTGAAACAGTAGTTCTGCGGCAGTACGTCCCATTTCGTAAGTTGGTTGGCTAATCACCGTAATTCCCGGTCCCGCGTGTTTCATCCATGAGGTTTCATCGAATCCCGCCAACCCGATCTCGTTCGGCATCTTTAGTCCCGCGGTTGCTATGGCGTTCAACGCACCAATGGTCAGGCGGCTGTTACCCGTCAGAATAGCGTCAGGACGATGAGGCAATTTAAGCCACTGCGTGACAATCTCCTCACCTTCGACTTCCGATGGATAGACATAGCTCACAAATTGAGCGTTGTACTTCAGCTTATGCTGTTCTAAAGCCAGTTTATACCCTTGCGACCTTTCATTTCCGGTCATACTATTTTTTAGTCCCAGCAGAGCAGCGATATTTCTGTAACCGTTTTCAACAAGATGAGTGGTGAGGAGCTGCGCTGACGGAATATTATTGCTATAAACCCCGTCAATATTTGCCCCCTCGATACGACGATCTATGGTGACGACTGGAATTTGACTTTCAAACAGAACCCCAAAGGAGTCTGTATTTTCTTTTGTTGGGGACAAAATCACACCTGCAACACGTTCCTCAAGCAGGGTCTTGAGATACATTTCTTCTTTCAACGGGTCTTCGTCCGTGTTACATAGAAAAAGGCTCATGTCATGGCTGATTGCCACATCTTCGATGGCGCGTGCGATTGCCGTAAAAAAAGGGTTGCGGATGTCTGAAACCAAGACGCCGATGATACGCGAACTCTGGTTACGCATATTGCCAGCAATCCGGCTTGGTCGATAACCCGACTCACGAATGACTTTGAGTACCTGTTCACGCACTTCTGGACGCACATGAGGCTTGTTCGAAAGTACCCGCGATACGGTAGCAATCGAGACCCCCGCCTGTTTCGCCACATCCTTGATATTCGTCATACCGTCTGTCTTTTCGCTTAAGTTTGTCCACTCTCTCATTTATTGTAATTGATTACAAGGTATTTGACTATCTATGCCTCTCTTTATTTGATTTCCCAAGAAGCATGCAAGATATTGAGAGGCAGTGAAGGTAATAAAACAGGGCAAACGCATCAAAATTTCTGGGAGTTCATCAAGGGTCAAGAACGCTCGTAGGGGAGGGGCAATGTCCCCTCCCGCCATAAAAAGCACGGGCGACCACACGGGGTCGCCCCTACACGCCCGCTCTGACCCCAATACAAACATCTGCTGATTTGATGCGTTTGCCCTAGTAATAAAAGTAGAGTCATTGACAAAAAATTTGTAACCGTTTACAGTATAATTGTTTTCAGCAAGGCATTTTTAGTTGTCGCATTGATAGCCGATGAGGAGAACTGCGATTGTAAAGAGAAGTGTCGGTAGCACGATCTTGCTAAGTGGGACTGAATTATTTCACGATTTCGAACTAGATAAGCAATGCGGAGATTGAAAAATGAAACAATCGCCAAAGAGAATGCATTTACTTGTTGTTGTCGCCCTTCTTCTCGCTGTTCTCAGTGGCGCTGTGATGAGCAGCGCACAAACCGATGAAATTATCGTCGGTTTGATCACTAAAACTGAGACAAACCCCTTCTTCGTCAAAATGCGCGAAGGCGCTCAAGCCGCCGCCGATGCGCTCGGCATCACTCTTCTCACAGCATCCGGTCAATTTGATACCGATAACGCCAGTCAAGTCACCGCGATTGAAAATATGGTCGCAGCCGGAGCGCAGGGTATTTTGCTCGTCCCTGCGGACTCCTCTGCGATTGTGCCAACCATCGAATGGGCGCGGGAACAAGGCGTGATCGTGATTGCGCTGGACACCCCCACCAACCCCGAAGATGCATCGGATGCGCTTTACGCTACCGATAACTTCCGAGCGGGTGTTTTGATCGGTGAGTACGCTCGTGCGGCGATGGAAAACCCTGACGAAGCGGTTGTTGCTCTGTTGGGTCTGCCTCCGGGCATCACCGTGAACGAATTACGGCAAGGTGGTTTCCTCGAAGGCTACGGCATCGACATGGAAAGCGATCAAGTTGTGTGCGTACAGGACACACAGGGCGATCAGACCTTGGGTCAAACGGCGATGGAAAATTGTCTCGTCGCCCACCCTGAGATCAACCTCGTTTACACGATCAACGAACCAGCAGCGTTCGGCGCATACACCGCACTCGATAACGCGGGCGTGGCAGGTGATGTCATGATTGTGTCGGTAGATGGTGGCTGCGCCGGAGTCGAAGGCGTCATTGATGGTCGTATCGCCGCGACATCACAGCAGTACCCGCTGCGTATGGCAAGCCTCGGTGTCGAAACCATCGTTGCAGCGATACAAGGTGGCGTAGTGCCAACGGGCTACACGGATACAGGCGTCGCGCTGATCACCGCCAATCCAGTTGACGGCGTTGACAGCGAAGGCGTGGGCTATGGTTATGAGAACTGTTGGGGTGACCAAAACCCGGAAGTTCTGGCTATGGCAATGGAACTTGAAGGTGCAGCAGCGGGCATGATGAGCGTCGAAGAGATGGCTGCTGCGATTGCTGACCTCGGTGAAGAAGTGATCGTCGGATTGATCACCAAGACGGAAACCAACCCCTTCTTCGTCAAAATGCGTGAAGGCGCTCAAGCCGCCGCCGATGCGCTCGGCATTACCCTGCTGACCGCCTCCGGTCAGTTCGATACCGATAACGCCAGTCAGGTGACAGCCATTGAGAACATGGTCGCAGCCGGGGTGCAAGGTATTTTGCTCGTCCCTGCGGACTCCTCTGCAATTGTGCCAACGATTGAGTGGGCGCGGGAACAGGGCGTGATCGTAATTGCGCTCGATACCCCCACCAACCCCGAAGATGCGTCGAATGCGCTGTTTGCAACCGACAATTTCCAGGCGGGCGTCTTGATCGGTGAGTACGCTCGTGCGGCGATGGAAAATCCTGATGAAGCCGTTATTGCGCTGTTGGGTCTGCCTCCGGGGATCACCGTGAACGAACTACGGCAAGGTGGCTTCCTCGAAGGCTACGGCATCGACATGGAAAGCGATCAAGTTGTGTGCGTACAGGACACACAGGGCGATCAGACCTTGGGTCAAACGGCGATGGAAAACTGTCTCGTCGCCAACCCTGAGATCAACCTCGTTTACACGATCAACGAACCAGCGGCGTTCGGCGCATACACCGCGATTGAAAATGCGGACGTGGCAGATGATGTCATGATCGTGTCCGTGGACGGTGGCTGCTCTGGCGTTGAAGGCGTTGTTGATGGTCGTATCGCCGCAACATCACAGCAATACCCGCTGCGTATGGCAAGCCTCGGCGTCGAAACGCTCGCACGTTTCGTGATCACGGGGGAAGCGCCAACGGGCTATACCGATACAGGCGTAACGCTGATCACCGCCAATCCAGTCGAAGGCGTTGACAGCGAAGATGCCGACTTCGGTGTCGCAAATTGCTGGGGTTAATTAACTGATTTGTAGTTGTTGAGCGTGCTGGTGTTAGACTATCTAACACCAGCATTTTTTCTGTAGAAAGTTAGAGCATGTCCCATACAAATCAAGAGAGAACTTCATCTACTTCACTGGTGAATCGCGTATTTAATATCATTGCCGCTTTTCGTCTTGGACCCTTTCTAGCATTACTCGTCGCAGGCGCATTCTTCTATATCCAGAATGAACGCTTTATCCTACCCCTCAATATTTCACTGATTCTGCAACAGACCAGTTGGATCGCTGCACTGGCGATTGGTCAAACCCTCGTAATTTTGACGGGTGGTATCGATTTATCCAATGGCTTAGTGATGGCACTTGGTACGGTCATCATGACCACCATGGCAGTTGAAAACGGGGTGAACCCTTTTATCTCCATCGGGATGGGGTTTGGCGTAACAATGGCGTTCGGTTTACTCAATGGGTTGCTCATTACCCGGCTGAAATTGCCACCGTTCATCGTGACCCTCGGTACGCTCAATATTGCTTTTGCGCTTACGCGCCTCGTTGCCACAACAACCATTGGTAATTTGCCAGATATACAGACGATTTTTGGTGAACGCATTAGTCTGTTCGGGACAACCTTCACCTATGGCGCAATCGTTGTTTTTCCGCTGTATATTCTGATGTGGTTTGTGCTGCGCGAGACTGCTTTTGGACGGCATGTCTATGCAATCGGTGATGATCGTGAAGCAGCCCGCCTAATGGGTATTCCCGTCAATCGCATCCTGATACAGGTTTACGTACTGGCAGGGTTTTTCTACGCTATTGGCGGTTGGCTTCTCATTGGTCGCATCGGCTCAGGCGATCCCAATGCGGGACAAACGGCAAATCTTGACAGCATTACAGCCGTCGTCATCGGGGGGACAAGCCTCTTTGGTGGTCGCGGAAATATTCTGGGTACGCTGGTCGGTGCGCTCATTGTTGGCGTGTTCATCAATGGGCTGCAAATCACCGGGGTTGATCCACTTTTCCAACGCTTGATCACGGGAATACTGGTTATTGTTGCAGTGACAATGGATCAACTATCTCAGAGGATTCGTAAATGACCCCTAGTCAAGATGCCAAACCACAACCAATCCTCGAAGCGCGTGGATTGGTCAAGCATTATGGGCAAGTCGTTGCCTTAGACGGCACAGATTTTGACCTGTATCCGGGCGAAATCCTTGCTGTTATTGGCGACAACGGCGCAGGAAAATCCAGCCTCATCAAAGCGTTATCCGGTGCGATTCGACCTGACGCGGGTGAGATATTTCTGAATGGAGAAGCGATTCATTTTCGTAATCCAAGCGATGCACGTCGTTTTGGCATTGAAACCGTTTATCAGACCCTCGCCGTCGCGCCGTCAATGAATATTTATGAGAATCTGTTTCTTGGGCGCGAGATACGCCGTCCCGGTGTACTAGGTTCGGTTTTTCGACTGCTGGATAAAAAGAAAATGCTCGATGATGCAACCACTTACATGCGCGATCTTAAATTCCACATCCAGTCGATGACTCAGGCGGTTAGTACGCTCTCCGGTGGGCAGCGTCAGGGCGTTGCAGTTGCGCGAAGCGCGGCATTTGCCCGTAATGTAGCGATTCTGGACGAACCTACTGCCGCCCTCGGAGTCAAAGAATCAAGCATGGTCATTGATTTGATCCGCAATGTGCGTGCTAGAGGCTTACCCGTCATCCTCATCAGCCATAATATGCCGCAGGTGTGGGAACTGGCAGACCGTATTCATATCCAACGTCTTGGCAAACGCATTGCCGTGATCAAGCCAAATGACTATACGATGTCAGATGGTGTCGCCATTATGACCGGAGCGATGAATGTCAACTAAAAAAATAGAGTGCCGAACAGCCGCTTGAGTCTTGACTCAAATGAGGTTTTCACCTTATACGGCTAAAGCGCCCGTTCACGAATATAAGCACTGACGTAATCAAGAATCGACACAATGATAGTAATGGCAAGCACGTTCTAAAACACCTGTAGCAGAACCCTAAATTGTTTCAGGTGTACGCCCCGCCCCGGCAATAGCTGTTTTTGCGCCCCGCCCATGTCAGGCTTGAATCAACCTAAAATTAATTTCGTCATTTCTGGTGGTTATTCACCCCATAACTCTCATAATTCTCTTACATTCAATGTTTATACTCTTAGAAATATTCAAATTGCTGCGATGCACAGGTTAGCTATTTGTTTTGAACCGAAACGTCGGAGTTTGATCCTTACTAAAGGAATGCGAACATGAGAACTCCCAAGATCATTGTTAGTATTTGTCTGGCGTTTCTGGTGCTTCTGTTAGGGGCACAATTCGCCATCTATGCACAGAATGCACAAATGGTTTTCAGAATAGGCGTCCTGGATAACGAACGCGGTTCCATCAGCAACGGCGCACGTTTGGCTGTCCGAGAAATTAATGAGAGCGGCGGCATAACCGATTCACAGGGGAGAAACTTCCGACTGGAAATTCTCATCGAGTCGCCCTCACAACGCAATCCATTGGAAGAATCTATCCTCCGTCTTGCCCAAGCAGATGTCAACGCCATACTGGGTCCCGAAACTACTGAAGATGTTTTAAGCGCCTTGCCACTCCTCCAGAGTCTGGATGCCCCTATCTTGAGTCCCGCTACGGGCGACTTGATTGTGGTATCCGATTCGATCCGGCAGCTTTTTCGCCTTAGACCTGCTCAACGCTTGCAGGGTGCTGCACTGGCAGATTATCTCATCAACCGACTGAATACCCGGCAAATCGTCAGTGTGCAGCTTGACCCGTCCAGTCTTGGCGAACATATTGGCTTTTTGAATGCCTTGTCTCGACAGTCGGTGTCATTAGACAGGTCGGTACTGCGCTACAACGAGGACGAAGGAATACCCGAATTAGTGGCTAACGTCATTGAGCGTAATTCTCAGGTGGTAGTAGCTTTTGGACCACCGCTGCTTGCAAGTCGATTTTATACCCGGTTGCGTGAAGCGGGCTGGGTCGGGCTATTCGCCTATAATCAAGCTACCGAGCCTATCTTTATTAGAAATGTACCGTTCGACCAGCTTTACGGCATCCTCAGCACAACGACATGGTCATTGGACACACCCACCAACCGGAGCAGGTCGTTCGTGGACAGCTATGTTAGCAACTATGATGCAGTCCCCGGACCCGTTGAAGCTGCCAGCTATGATGCGATTTATCTGCTCAAAGAAGCTATTCGCCATGACGGTGATTTGAGATCGAACCTCTCAACCGTGAGAGACGTGCCGGGTGTGCAAGGCTTGCTCAATCCGAGAGGGCTATCGCAGGGAGAAGTGAGCGATACCGTTGCAGTAATTCAGTTAAATGCACTGGGCGGTTCAGATTTACGACTCTTGTACATTTCTGGACAGCCTGTAGAGCCGGTTCAAGAAGTCTTTGTGACAGCAACAAGTACCCCATTACCGACAGCCACACCGGACGGTGTCTTCCTTACGATCATGAGTTCTGTGCAGAATGTTCGCACAGGTCCAAGTCTGGAATACCCTGTACTGGGGCAGATGCGTCAAGGCGAAACAGTACGCCTGATCGGTACATCAATCGACTATAACTGGGTGGTGATCAACTTTAGGGGTCAACAAGGCTGGTTGGCAACCTATTTACTTGAGGTTGCCGGCGATCTCAGGACGCTACCGATTATCCCTGCTCCACCCCGACCTCTGCCCACTGCTATTCCCACCTCTGTACCCATCAACATTGGCATCCAATCACCGCTGCCGGGGAACGTCGTCGCCGGGAGTGTGCCAATCTTCGGATCGGCGCTGCACACCCAGTTTTTACAGTACCAACTTGATTTTTCGGGAGTCCCTAATCCACAGGAAGTCTGGATACCGATTGCAATTGCCCAAACACCTGTCTTGAACGGAATTCTGGGTTTCTGGAATACGACTCTGATTCCCGACGGACTTTACCAAGTACGTCTGAGTGTGGTCTTACGGGATGGCATCACGTTATCGACCTTTGTAGGCAATATTCGCGTTCAGAATCGCATCGCCACGCCTGTTCCCACCTCTACGCCTATCACTCCTCCACCCCTTGCCGCGTTCACCCCTGACCGAACAATGGGTGAAGCACCTTTAACCGTGCGCTTCATTAATCAATCGAGCGGAAGCATCTCGCGCATACAGTGGAATTTCGGTGATGGCACTACCAGCACAGAATCTAATCCGACTCATACGTTCGGGACACCGGGCATTTACACGGTTAGGCTGGAGGTTGCAGGGCAAGGCGGAACATCTAACGTTTCGTGGCAGATTAATGTACGAACGACGAGTGCGCCCGTCGCCGGGTTCTCACAGAGTACAGCCGCAGGTCGTGCGCCGCTGATGGTGCAGTTTACAGACCAATCAGTGGGCAGCATCACGAGCTGGTTCTGGAACTTTAGCGACGGTACGACGAGTACCGAACGTACCCCTGCTCATACTTTTAGCGTTGTAGGGACGTACAACGTGTTCCTGACGGTGATGGGTCCCGGCGGCACTTCTGTCGTAAGTCGTCAGGTGATCGTTGAAAATCCGGTCAGCCCGCCGCCAAATGCCATGTTCAGTTCTAATATTTCTTCTGGCGTGGCGCCCGTGACGGTTCAGTTTAACAATCACTCCACCGGGAGCATCACAGAGTATACATGGAGCTTCGGTGATGGTTCGCTGAGCAACGAGCCGAGTCCAATTCATACCTTCTCTTTCGCGGGGAACTACACGGTGACATTGTACGTCACCGGTCCCGGTGGCAGCAGTACAATGCAAGCAGTCGTAATCGTCAATGCGCCGACTCCGACGCTCACCCCTATCCTGTCAGTACCAAGCACCGAAATACCGACGCACACAACCGTGCCTCCGACAGCAACCTTTACGTTGATTCCACCAACGGCAACATTCACGCACATCCCGTCGGAGACACTCATTCCACCAACCGCGACATTTAAGACAGAAACACCAATCTTTACGCCTATCCCACCAACACTAACGGCAACGTTCACGGAGACTCCTCTCCCGCCGACAGCGACCTTTACGCTGACAGAAACA
>JBBQRJ010000146.1:0-10259 GCA_038214955.1 Aggregatilineales bacterium
AACTCACCTTACGCAGGGTGTCAGTTTGACCCCCACCCCGCTCGCTGCGCTCGCCTCCCTCCCCCGAATTCAGGGGAGGGCGCCAACAGGAGTCGGCTTGCTCCCCTCCTCGAATTCGGGGAGGGGTCGGGGGTGGGGTCAAAAATAACGATCTGCGTAAGGTGAGTCACGTAAGTTCGTTCATACACATCAATTTAAACGAAACTCCACCCCCTGCCCCTCTCCGAATTCAGGGAGGGGGGCAACAAAAGCGTCGTTTACATGGGAGTGCGGTTTTGAAAGAGGACGATGAAAGTGAGTAGTCAACAATGAAGGGATTGATCCTGAGCGGCGGCAAAGGCACGCGCCTGTACCCGCTGACTTACACCCGCGCCAAACAGTTGATCCCGGTGGCAAACAAGCCCGTGTTGTACCGCGTGATCGAGACGATCCGTGATGCGGGTGTCACCGAAATTGGCATCGTGATCGGGCAGACGGGCGAGGAAATCAAAGCGGCGGTTGGCGATGGTTCAACGTGGGGAGTCCGTATCACCTACATCTCACAGGATGAGCCACGCGGGTTAGCACACGCCGTCAAAATTTCCCAAGAGTTTATTGGCAGCGCACCGTTTGTCATGTATTTAGGCGATAACGTCATACAGGGTGGTATAGCATCGTTGATCGCAGATTTCGCCAATCATCTCGATCAATGGAACTGCCAGATCGTTTTGAAAGCAGTAGAGGATCCGTCATCGTTTGGCGTGGTCAAACTGCGTGAGGATGGTTCGATTGAGCAGTTGGTCGAAAAACCCAAAGTGCCGCCGAGTAATCTGGCGCTGGTGGGCATTTACATGTTCGACTCGCACATCTTCGAGGCTGTCAATAGCATCCCTCCTTCGGGGCGCAACGAGTACGAGATCACAGACGCGATTCAGTGGTTGATCACGAACGGTTATACGGTGGTGCCGCATGTGCATCAAGGCTGGTTTATCGACACAGGCAAGCGCATTGATATGATCGAAGCGAACGCGCTGGTGCTGGACGAAATGATCCCATCCATTGCGCCTGACGCCGTGATCGAAAACTCACAGTTAGATCGGCGCGTGACGGTTGAAGCGGGCGCACGGATCATCAATAGTGTCGTGCATGGTCCTACGATCATCGGGGAATCGGCGGTGATTGAGGATAGCTATGTGGGACCCTACACCAGCATCTATCACCATGCCCGTATTTCCCACTGCGAAGTCGAGCGGAGCATCATCCTTGAACACAGTCAACTCTCTAATCTGGATGTGCGCGTGTATGGCAGTTTGATCGGGCGGAATGCCACCGTGCAAAAGAAGGACGACAAGCCGAAAACCCTTACGCTGAACATTGGCGATCACAGCAACGTCTGGATCGTCTGACTAACGTGAGTTTCGGATAACCACACCCCCGACCCCTCCCCGAATTCAGGGAGGGGAGAAAAAGCTATCCAAAACTGAGGTTAGCTACAATCACGACGAACGAACAGCAAATTGGCGATCACAGCAACGTTTGAATTATCTAAGGACATAGCATTGGACAAGAAAGATATAAAACTCATCGCCATTGATGTTGATGGCACACTCTTGAACAGCAAGCAGGAAATGACTCCGCGTGTTGAAAAGGCGCTCCGTGACGCGATTGATCAAGGCGTGATGGTGGTGTTTGCGACGGGCAAAACACGCAACGCGGTACAGGCGCACATCAAGAAGCTAGACCTCAACGCGCCGGGCATTTTCGTGCAGGGCTTGGTCGCTTATGACACGGACGGCAAGCTGATTCACAACCAGACGCTTGAGCCGCGAGTCGCCCGACAGGTGATCACGTTTGCAGAAGATCGCGGTTTTGCGCTGCTGGCGTACAGCGGGTCACGTATTCTCGCCAAGACGAACAACAAAGAACTTACAGAATCGATCACGAAATATCACGAGATGCCGCCGGAAGTCGTCGGCGCTCTGCAAAACCTGCTCATCGACACGCCGATCAATAAACTGATGGCGGTGGGTGACGCGCACGGAATCAAGTCGCTGCGCTGGCAGCTCAACGCTATGATCGGCAGCAATTGTAAGCTGGTACAGGCGGCGATCCCCGAAATGCTGGAGATTCTGCCTCCGCAAGGCTCGAAGGGGACGGCGCTCAAAGTGGTGTGCAAGCACTACAAGATTTCTGCCGATCAAGTGTTGGCGATTGGCGATGCTGAAAACGACATCGAAATGATTCAGTACGCGGGAATCGGTGTGGCGATGGGCAACGCCGAGCAAAAGGTCAAAGACGCGGCGAAATACACCGTCGCCAGCCATGATGAAGACGGAGTCGCAGAGGTAATCGAACGGTTTGTCCTCAAAGCAAAGCCAATGCCAGAAAAAGAACCAGATAAAGAACAAGAAAAGAAGTTAACCACAGAGGACACAGAGAAAAAAGAAGAAAAGAAAGAAGAAGGGGCGAGCTAAGGATGAAGAATATCCTCGTCACGGGCGGCGCGGGATTCATTGGCAGCGCGTTCGCCCGTTACATGACGGAACGTTACCCCGACTACAACATTATCGTGTTGGACAAGCTGACTTACGCGGGCAATGTCGATAACCTGCTGCCGATCAGTGATGAGCCGAACTATCGCTTTGAACGCGGCGACATTGCGGATCGTTCGTCGGTGGTGAAGGCGTTACAAGCGCACGACATTGATACAGTGGTCAATTTTGCCGCCGAAAGCCACGTAGATCGCAGCATTCTGGACGCGGACGCCTTCATTCATACGGATGTGGTCGGCGTGTACATCATCCTAGATGAGGCGAAAAAACACGGCGTCGAACGCTTTTTGCACGTCTCTACGGATGAAGTCTACGGCGACGTTGACGAAGGGTTTTCGGTTGAAACGGATTCGTTCGCGCCGAACAGCCCCTACGCGGCAAGCAAGGCGGGCGGCGAATTGATGGTGCGCTCGTACCATGTCACGCACGGCATGAACACGGTGATCACGCGGGGCAGCAACACCTTCGGGGAGTATCAATACCCCGAAAAACTGCTCCCGTTTTTCATCACCGAAGCGATAGACGATCATCTGCTGCCGCTGTATGGCGACGGAATGCAGGTGCGCGATTGGCTGTATGTACAAGATCACGTCACGGGGATTGATACGGCGCTGCATAAGGGCGTTTCGGGTGAAGCGTACAACATCGCCGGGGAAGACTCGCGTTATAACATTGATGTTGCGAAACGGATGCTTGATCTGCTTGGCAAGCCGGAATCACTGTTGAAGCACGTCCCTGACCGTGAAGGGCATGATCGCCGCTACGCGATGAACTGCGACAAACTCCGGGCGTTGGGCTGGGAACGCGCTTACTCGTTTGACAGCGCGATTAAGCTGACGGTAGATTGGTATCGCGGCAATGAATGGTGGTGGCGCAAAATCAAGACGGGCGAGTATCTGGAATACTACAAGCGTCAATACGCAGCACGACTCGCAGCAGCGGAGTAAGTAAAGACAACCTCACCCCTTAGTCCCCTCTCCACGTGGAGAGGGGAAAATCTGCTTTCGTGTTCAGCCAACTCAACCCTATTCGTCCATCTTCTTAATCAATTCGCTAACGACAAACTCAATCGCGGCTTGTTTCGCTTTCACATCATTCATATCTACAAAGTAGACCATGCGCCTATCGAGGTAATCCCCTTCGAGTATCTCGCTGGTGATGCTGGCAATGGCGGGGTTGTGAAAGATGAGATGGACATGCTGTTGAGCGCGTAGGTTAAAGGTGGCAATGTAGTCCTTATAGCGATAACTCGGCGCGTTCCATTTGACCTGCTCTGTGATGTTCGGGTTCACGCCTTTAATGATCGCTCGAAGCGCCTCTACTTCGGCTTTGAACGGGTGATCGAGGGCAGCCATATATTCATCTACGGTTTCGCGCTTCTTTGCCATCGTAATTGTCATTTCCTGTGAATGAGAGTCAAAAAGCGAATGGATCGCCTTCTTCGTCCAAGCCGAGCGCGTCACTCATGAGGATTGCGCCTTCGTTCGCTTGTGGCAGTCGGTTGAGATACTTTTCGGTGATAGAGACGTTGCTATGACGCAGCAAGCGGCTGATCTTCTCGATGGGGACACCCGCATGTTGCAGTGTTCCGGCAACCGAACGGCGTAAGTCGTGCGGGGCAACGTGACCGATTCCCGCGTCAGTGGATGCGGCATCAATAATCACCCAGATACCGTTCGGCGTCAGCCCATAGCGGCTGATTCCGCCACCCTTCCAGATGCGTCGCAGCAGGGGTGACGCCCCCGTAGGCGGGTGATCAGTAGCGCGAATGGCGTTATGCCAATGCTCCAACGCCAGAATCACGGCACGCGGCATATCAATCGAGGCGGTCTTTTTGCCCTTGCCATGCACGCGCAGCACGGCACGGTTATTCTGCTGGCTGATGTCTTCCCAGCGGACAAGCGATAATTCTTCACGACGTAATGCCATCGTACACAGCATGGTCATGATCACGTTATTGCGAAGTGACTGGTTACTGCTGTTGGCGATGTTCCGCGCAGAAATCATCATCATGCGAATTTCATCCGTCGAAAGCCAGCGCCCCTGTCGCTGACCGTCTTCGGCACGCGGCATTCTAACGCGGCTCATGGTGGCGGGAACGTAATCATCAACCCAGTTGGCTTCTGCCAGAAGCCCCGCCAGCGTAATGATAGAGGCGCGGGCTTGCATCAAGGCTTGTTTACCCTGCCCACGACCTAGCAGCAAGCCTAACCATGCCCGTAACTGAGTCGCGCTGAGGATGTTTCGCAGTACGGGGATCGGCAGCGCACACATGCGTTGAATTCGCATTGCGCCGGTGGTGGGCTTCATCCCTGCTAAATCAATCAGATATTGATCAACCCAACGGAAATAAGCGCGATGTGTGTGACGGCTGCCTGCCTGACCGGGCAAGACCGCCGCAAAGTTAAAAGTCATGCCCTCAGCAGGGATGATCTCGATGTTTTGACGCTGTAAGTTACTCATTGTGTGCTGATTATATGCTCAAACCCTAGAAAATGGGGAGGTCTACCTCTATTAACAGCACTAAAGTTGAACATTCGATATAATGAAGGCAGATGACTATTTGATCCAGAGTATTGATGTATGTGCGCGCAAATTTTCTGGCAAGACCTAACAAACATGCTTAATCAAGATGCTCCCCCCGACGCGGAAACATGGGAGCATGTGCGCGACATCGTGCGATCATTGGAAGATGAAGTCCAGTCTAATAATAAAATCCTTGAACAGTTCATGAATATTTTTCTTTCCAGCAGTGTCGCTCAAAGTTTGACCGAATTTGACGGGACGATCTACCAGATTAACGCGAAAGGCGCAGAACTCGTCGAGTACACACGCGAGGAACTGGTCGGTAAGCGGTTCATCGATCTACAGGTGTACGCTGATCCTCAGCAGCGAAAGCAGATGCTCGACACGCTGCTGCGTGAAGGACTTGTACGCAATGTTGAAGTAGAACTTCGAGCAAAATCTGGCAAAAGTGTCATCCTCATTATGAATTGGGACATCTTCGTTTTAGACGAGCGCAAGTATATCCTTTCCACATTCTATGATGTAACCCACTTTAGGAACAGCGAAATACAGTTCCGTCAAATGCACGTCATTGCACAACGACAAGCACAAGAATCGGCACTTCTGCACCAAGTACGAACGGTACTCGCGCAAACTGTTGACTTACCCACGATGATCCATGCGGTTGTGGAAGGCATTGTAGACACATTCGGCTACGAACTTGTGAGTCTGTACCTGATTGAAGACAATACGCTGGTTTTGCAACATCATCATGGCTATCACAACGTCATTCCGCGTGTCCCCTTGTATCGCGGGGTCACAGGGCGTTGTGTACTCACCAAACAGCCAATTTTAATCACGGATGTGAGGACTGATCCCGAGTTTTTAGGCGCAATACCGGGAGTCCGCTCCGAAATCAGCGTGCCGTTGATGCTCAAGGATGAGGTTGTGGGCGTGTTGAATGTCGAAACGACGGATGATGTCGTTCTTTCAGAAGCCGACCTGCGCGTCATGGTCGCGTTGAGCGAACACATCAGTCTGGCGATACAACGGGCGCGGTTGTATTCCAACATTTCGGAAAGTGAACGGAACGCACGTCAACAGCGGTTGTTTGCGGAAGCCCTGCGCGATACGGCTGCCGGGTTGAACGCAACGCTTGAACTTGACCCGATGATCGAACTCATCTTGAAAAATATTCGCCACGTCATGCCAGAATTTCAAGCGGCGCGGATTGCATTTGTGCGTGCGAATAAGTTACAGGTTGTCGCACAGCGCGGCTACCCTGATGGCACCTTCAAAGACCCGATCAATGTGAAAGATTTAGACAGCATTGAAGAATTGATCCGCACGCAGAAAGTTTGCCTTTACCGCGACTGCTGGGAACATTCAGATCGATTGGTAGGAACCCCGTTGGACTGGGTGCGCTCGATCATCGCCGCACCGGTCCTCTTCGAGCGGCGAGTCGTCGGTATTATCTATCTGGATAGCAATACACCCAACACGTTTGACGACATCCATGCAGATTTGCTGAAAGCGTTTGCCGACCAAGCCGGAATCGCGCTGCAAAAAGCACAGTTGTACAAGCGATTACGCCGCCAAACGAAAATGAGGATGCGTCAGGCAATGGAATATGGGCGGCGCGTGACTGAAACGCGGGCGAAGTTTGGAATCGCTATTTCGCATGAGTTCCGCACTCCCCTCACAACGATCCAGACTTCTGCTGACCTGATGCGCTTGTACGATGACCGCTTGACGCCAGCACGCCGCCGCGATCTGCTGGGCAAAATTAACACACAGGTGAAGCATCTGACTCATTTGCTAGACGATATTATGCTGTTGAGCCGCTCTGAAATGATCGGCGTGCAGTTGAACCAAACCCTCATTGACCTTGACCAACTTTGCCACGATGTCGCCGCTGAAATCCAGTGGATTGCTGGGGATAAGCATCGCATCATCTTCATCGGGGACGGGTTGTGCCAGAATGCAACGCTCGATGAAGACCTCATGCGGCGTGTGTTGATCAACCTGCTGACGAATGCCATCAAGTATTCTCCCGAAGGCGGTAAAGTGCTGTTCACGCTCAACCGCGAGGATAATGACGCGGTGATAGAAGTGACGGATCACGGCATTGGCATTCCGGCAGCCGACCTTGAACGACTGTTCCACACGTTTCACCGTGCGGGCAACGTGGGTTCGATACCGGGAACAGGGTTAGGCTTAACACTGGTCAAACAGGCGATTGAGCTTCAAAGTGGAACTATCCGTGTCGAAAGTACCGAAGGAGTGAGGACAACCTTCACGGTACGGATGCCCCTTTCTCCGACTAAAGTCTGAGAAAGAGTCCGCCTTTGGCTCTTTGTGACCCCATGCTATCTATAGTATATTTAGGTTGCATGTGAAGGGCAGAGCGTGTGCCTTTTGCCGAGGGGGAAATGATCACGATGAACGAACAAGCAATCCGTAACGCGGCAGACCACTATATGTTGTCGCTGGCAGAAAACTCTACGCGCTTCCTAGAACAATTCGCGCCGAACGCATGGATGGAAGATGCCGATGGAACACAGCATCGCGGACATAACGCGATTGTGGCGCACGTCTCGATGTGGCTGTCGGGCTACCGTTCGATTCAGTTCACAACGGAACGTATCGTTATCGCTCGTGATCAAGCAGCCGTGCGCTGGAAGGCAAAAGGCATCACCTGCACCGGACATCGGGCAGTTTTTGGGGGCATGAGCATCCTACGCTTCGACTCATCGGGGCGCATTCACAGCGCCCGCCAATATCAAACCGAGATTCTGGCACAAACCGCGTAAACGACCCCGCCCTGCCCTCACTCAATTCAGGGAGGGGACAAACATCTTTCGTGCTTTCTGTATACAAAAATTTCTATGAGCGAAGGGCGACTGAAAAGGTCGCTCTTTTTATTCTGGTGCGTGGAACAGCGGTAACTCTAACCAGAAGATAGAACCACCCGATTCGGGACAGACAACGCCGATAGTTCCACCATGCAGCATAACCATATGCTTGACAATCCATAAGCCCAAGCCGGTACTGCTTTCATTGCCGGTTGGGATGTTGCTTGACTTACCAAACTCTTTGAATAGGCGGTCTCGCTCCCCTTCAGGAATGCCGGGACCTTGGTCGGCAACGTGGAAACGCACAGAATCGGTCAAGACTTCTGTCCAAACGCTGACCGTAGTCTCTCTGGGGCTGTACTTGATGGCGTTGCCGACGAGATTATTCAGCATTTGGATGAGACGCGAGGGGTCGGCATAGGTAACACCGGGAAGGCTGCCCATTGCAAGGGTGATCGCTTTTTTGGAAGCCCCAAGGTTGAAAGGTTCAATCACACGGGGGACGATTTCAGCCGCCTCAACTGCCCTTCGTTGAAGCTCGATTTGACCATCCTGACACGCCGCCATATCAAGGAATTCCTCGATAATGCCGTTCATGTTATAGACCGTATTTTGCAGCATATCGAGCAGGTCAGACGAATTCGGATCATCGACCAACGAATCGCGCAGCAGCATTTCAACCAGATGAATGTTCATGAGGGGCGATTTCAAATCGTGCGAAGCGATTCGCAAAAGATGGTCTTTCAAGTGTTGTGCCGCCTCAAGTTCGGCGATGGCATGTTTCTGGAGATCCATCATGCGCTTGAGTTTAAGTTGTGTATCGACCCGTGCTAAAACGACTTCTACATCAATCGGTTTCGTGATGTAATCGTTCGCCCCAAGCTGCAAACCGCTGACAATATCGCCTGTTTGCGAAAGCGCCGAAATAAGGATGACCGGAACTTGCATCATGCGGGGGGTTTTCCGCATGATCTCAAGGGCTTCAAGCCCGCTCATCCTCGGCATCATAATATCCAAGAGGACGAGATCAATAGGTTCGCTTTCGAGGATGGAAAAAGCGGCGTGTGCATTGTCCGCATCGCGCAGGTCATGCTGGTTTTTGAGGATGCGCGTCAATAGCGTTCTGTTGACGACTTCATCATCAACGATGAGAATTTTTGCTTTGGTGTCTTGTGCGTTCATGAGTGCAGATGCAAAATCAGAAGGGATCATTGTGATCTCAAGATGGCGTTCTTATAAAATAAAGATAGCGCACTAAAGGCTAATATTTAATTCACCTTTTGTGAAATTTAAGTTTGAAAATGCTCTTTTGTCAATGTGGGGGAGTTTATCTGATTTGGAAACTCCCCGTATTCGATTAACGTCCCTTCCAAACAGGGGCGCGTTTTTGAGCGAAGGCGAGGAATCCTTCTACGCCATCTTCCGAGTTGAAAATTTCATACTGGGCGGCGTGTTCGCGTTTGAGGGCGTCATCGTAGCTGCTGTTGAGCGAGTTCAACATAGCGGCTTTTCCAAGTCGTAAGGCTTGCGGCGACTGCTGGCTGATTTTCGTGGCATAGCTGATCGCATCTTGCATGAACGTCCCAACCGGATAAACGCGGTTCGCCATGCCGATACGGTAGGCTTCGGCGGCATCCACATCGATGCCCGTATACATCAGTTCAAGCGCCCGCCCTAGCCCGATGATGCGCGGCAGCAAATACGTCCCGCCACCATCGGGGACGAGACCCACACGGATGAACAGCTCTGCGAAGCGCCCACGTTCGCTGATGAGCCGTATATCGCACGCCAGCGCCATATCACAGCCAATCCCCGCCGCAAAACCATCGACTGCGGCGATGATGGGCATGGGCAGTGAGCGAATTGCCCGCAGCGTCGGTGAGTAAACCTCGTCTAAAACACGAACCAGTTCATCGGCAGAAAAGCCTGTTGCGACTGCCTTTTTAATGTCTGCGCCCGACGAAAATGTGCCTTCTGCGCCCGTCAGAACGACGCAGCGCGTCCCATCCGACTCACATGCTTTCAACGCCTCAAGCAGCGCGATCATCAACTCCGGGTCAACGGCGTTACGCACTTCCGGGCGATTCATCGTCAGTACAGTCACCAAATCGTAACGGTCTATCAATAAAATATCACTCATTGAGGATCATCCCTTCGCAAAAGAATCAATGGACGCATCGCTGCGCGTGCTTATAACTCACCTTACGCAGATCGTTATTTTTGACCCCACCCCCGACCCCTCCCCCGACCCCTCCCCGAATTCGAGGAGGGGAGCAAGCCGACTCCTGTTTGCGCCCTCCCCTGAATTCGGGGGAGGGCAGGGCAAACGCATCAAAATTTCTGCGAGTTCATCAAGGGTCAAGAACGC
>JBBQRJ010000147.1:0-10185 GCA_038214955.1 Aggregatilineales bacterium
TCATCGCGTGGTTGATCGTGCTGGCACTGTTGTGGGTCGGCGCGAAAACCTTCCGGCGCGGCGAACTGATCGCCCGTCTTTAAAGCGTTCAATCAGCGTAGGGCAATCATCCAACCAACGGCGGACGCATCAGGGTGACATAGATCGTATAATAGAGCGTGTCATCCTGAACACGAGTCATTCCCATGAGCTATTTCACCGTGCGGACTCCACGTCCGCCGCAGCAAAAACAAAAACGCCGTCCAGCCGCCCGCCGCCGCCCGATCAACTGGTTCATGATCGGCATCATCGGTGCGCCGCTGTTCTTGGTGGGCGTCCTCGGCTTGATCGCGCTGATCGGCACGTTGTTTGCTTACAATGCGGGCGCGATAGTATTCTTCTCAACGCCCATCCCTCCAACACCCACCCCGATCCCGCGCTGGATTCCTCCCTATGCGCTCTCGATCCGCCTGTTTGATCCGATTCGCAACGAGTCGATCAACTGGGACGCGGCGGGGGATGTATGGGCAGACTGGATCGCTATGACGCTGACCGAAGCGCCCGACTTCCCCGTCCCGCTCGACTCGACGGCGGTACAGGTCTACTTGAGCGAACGCCAAGCTGAACTTGGCGCAGACCGCACGATCAACCTTGATGAAGCAGTTGCGGCAGTGGTCAACGCGGCGGCGGGGAGCAGCGCGACGATCCGCGTGTATCACAACGATACACAGCACATCGTCCAACCCGGCGATTCGATCATCAGCATCGCGTGGGATTACGGCATCCCCTACCCTTATGTGCAAGCGGCGAATCCCGGTGTCGATACCTTGAGCGTCGGGCAATCGATCACGCTGCCATCGCAGGATGTCTTGCTGCCGCTTGCTATCGTATCGAATAAGCGCATTGTGGTGAGCATCCCCGAACAGCGCGTGCGTGTGTACGAAAATGGAACGCTCAAATGGGATTGGCTTGCCAGCACGGGTATTTCATCGAGTCCAACATGGGCGGGCGTGTATCAAATTTTGTCGCACGAGCCGAACGCCTACGCGAGTAATTGGGATTTGTGGATGCCGGACTTTATGGGGGTGTATCATCCGATCCCGAACGCCGATTTCATCAACGGGTTTCACGGATTCCCCACACGCGGCGGGAGTCAACTGCTGTGGACGAACAGCTTAGGCACTCGCGTGACCTATGGCTGCATTTTGTTGAGCAATGACAACATCGCGCAGTTGTACGCATGGGCAGAAGAAGGCGTCGTCGTAGAAATCACAGGGTAAAACCAATTTACCACAGAGAACACAGAGGACACAGAGAAGAAAAATCAACAGTTTACAGTAAAGATCGCTTTAACCGTCAACCATGCGCCGTAAACTATGAACTTTTACTCTGTGTTCTCTGTGTTCTCTGTGGTGAAATTCTTTTATGTTTAACTTGTAGCCAGTTCGCCGCCCGCCCACGTCTCTTGAATATCTTCATAATGGACGGTCACAACTTCTTCGACCAGTTCACCCGACGAGGTGTTGAAGTCGGAATAGCTGATCTCACTAATCCATGCACGGCTGACCGTCCAGCGACGGGTTTCTACGCCGTCATCCAGCGCGACAATGGTCAACGAGCGCACGGGGCGGACAATATCTTCTTTCGCCCCTAACGTCTCTTGAATCCAACGGTTGAACGGCAAAGCGGGGTCACGCTGCACCATCTTCGCCAACTTGAACGGATCACGCACGATTTTGGTCATCCCCGGTCTGACTTCTAACTTGAACGGGACAAATCCCGACACCCGAAAAACACCCGGCACACGTTCGCCGTCTAAGTGAACTTCAAATTCATTTGCGCTCAAGCTGTCGATTTGCGCCATGCTCATAACTCCCTGTTACATCCTATATGCCATCCAGTATAACGCGGCAAATTCTGAATCAGGGCTATAATAGCCTGTGTGTTTATGAGTTCACATGATCGGGCGGCTTATGCGCTGGCGTTTCACCTTCATTTTGATTGTCTTTGTGTTCGTGGCTGCCTGCCGCCCGCAGCAGCAAGCGGCTCAAGTGGTGCCAACCCGCGCCCTGCTGCCCTCAAATTATCGCCTCGAAGACGCCGAACGGGTCGCCCGCGAGTTTTTGCTCCAGTGGCACAACGGCGATTTTGCCGCCATGCACCGCTTACTCAGCCTTGCCGCACAAGACGCCTACCCTTTTGATACCTTCCAATCGTTATATGCCAATGCGAACGAAACGATGTCCTTTAGCGAGGTTGTGACCAGCGACGGGACGGGTATTTTCCGCGAACAGGACATGATCGCCGTTTTCAACTACAATGCGACCTTTGCCACGCGCTTACTCGGCAATTTTGACGACGCTAACCGCGATCTCACGCTGATTGTGGACGAAAGCGTCAACGAATGGCGCGTTGCATGGACGCCCGACAACATTTTTGACGCGATGACCAACGGTGGACGCCTTCGCGCTGAATTGACTGTGCCGAATCGCGCTAACATCTACGACCTGAACGGCGATATTCTGGCAGACCAAAACGGGATCATGGTCAAAATCAACGTGACCCGCGAAAGTATTCCCGATTATCCCAACTGTTTGGCGGCAATGGCAGCAGCCTTTGATCAGCCCGTCACCGATGTACAGGCGCGGCTTGAAGTGCGTCCATCAAATTGGGTGGTCGAAATGGGGATCATTGAACCCGCCGTGTATACCCGCAATCACGAACAGCTAGAGTCGCTGTGCGATGCTCAATTCGACAACATGCCCGCCCGTCGTTACCCCAACGGCACAATTGCCCCGCACATCCTCGGCTATGTCGGCTACCCCGACCCCGACGCCATTCCCGCACTCGAAGCAGCGGGTTTCAATCAGGCGTCGATCATCGGGCGCAGCGGAATCGAACAGTCGTGGGATGAAACGCTGCGCGGTCAACCGGGGGGACGCTTGCTGATCGTCACACAAGAGGGCGCAGTCGTGCGGGTACTTACCAGCACATCAGCGCAGCCCGCGCAAAGTCTGTGGTTGACGATTGACAGCGACTTACAGGCGACGGTTGAACGCATCCTCGTTGAAACATACGCTCAGGCACGCGGGGGATGGGCAGAAACATCCGGCGGGGCGTCGGTTATCGTCATGGATGCCCATACGGGCGCAATCCGTGCGCTGGTGAGCTATCCCTTCTTCGACAATAACGCTTACAACGTGTTCCCGACAATGGGACGTGAACAGGCGGAAACGCTCATCCGACAGAATCAAGCCAACCCGCGCAACCCCGAAGTCAACCGCACCACGCAAGGCTTGTACCCGCTCGGTTCGGTGATGAAAACCGTGTCTGCGACGGCAGTGGCAGACAGCGGCGTCTACGCGCTTGATCAACGCTATACCTGTGTGGGAATCTGGAATCGAGACATCACGCGCTACGACTGGAACAACGGTCACGGCACGCTGACTCTGCCACAGTCGCTCACGCAGAGCTGTAATCCCTACTACTACGAGGTCGGCTATCAGCTTGATCAGGTTGATCCGTGGCTTTTGCCAAATTATGCGCGGCGACTGGGTTTTGGCGGCGCGACGGGCATGACCGATCTCATCGAAGAAGAAGGTTTTGTCCCTGACCCTGATTGGATGCGCGAAAGTCGCGGGGAAGTGTGGAATTTCTCTGAGTCGGTCAACATGTCGATTGGTCAGGGCTTTTTGCAGGTGACGCCGCTGCAAGTCGCACGGTGGTTTGCGGCAATTGCCAATGATGGCAGTTTGCCGCGTCCGTATCTGGTTGAGAATGTCGGCTTGCTAGGCGATTCGGTCACGCCAGCGACCATTCCCGAACTCACAGAAACGGGCATCCGCTCCGATGTGCTGGCAACGGTACGTCAAGGCTTGTGTGATGTGACCCGCGACGGCGGCACGGCGGATTTTGTGTTCCGCAATTCGCCGCTGCAATCCATCGGCGTATGTGGCAAAACGGGGACAGCGCAAACAGGCGGACCCAATACGCCCTCTCACGCATGGTTTGGCAGCTATGCCCCGCGTGACAACCCCGAAATTGTGGTGCTGGTGATGGTCGAAACGGCGGGGCAAGGCTCAGAAATCGCTGCGCCGATTGCGCGTCAGGTACTCGAAGCCTATTTCGACATGGACTAAAAACGAGTTCCCAAAACAGTGGGTAAAAATTACGTTCTTCATCTATGTTTATGCAACCTCAGCAATTCTTGGATTAGACTTAATAAGTCTAATCAGGCTTGAATTCTTTGAGGATCATCATAGCTACCCTAACAATCATTAACAAACCTTACGCACAGCTTTTCTATCACGAAGAGACGGGCATCGTTCACCATCACCTCACGGCTGAATTGAACAGTGCAAATTTGAAAGAAGTGCTTTTCGCCGGTAACGAACTATTGAAAAAACATCACGCAACGAAATGGCTTTCCGACAATCGTTTTATGCAAGCGCACGCTGAAGAAGATGCCGATTGGATAGGTAATCAGTGGCTTCCACAAGCGATTGAATTTGGCTGGAAATATTGGGCGCTGGTTGTGCCGCAGACCTGGCACGCCCGTAATAATCTCGTGGACTATGTAAATCTATTCCACGACATGGGGGTACGGGTCATGGTCTTCACTGAGGTAGACCCTGCGATGGCTTGGTTGCTCAACATCGACAAACAGCCAGCGAAACGCTAAACATCAAGCCGACACAATGCGGATATAAATCAGCACCGTCGGCTTGATACCCTTTTAGCCGCTAACACCCCAAGCGCGGATCGTGTTATCGCCTGAACCACTCATGATCAGATTGCCTACCGGGTTAAACGTCAGCGTCAACACGGGGCGATCATGTCCTGTGAGTGTAGCAAGATGCGTGAGCGTAGCAATCTCCCACAGCTTGACCGTTCCATCGCGCCCCCCCGTCGCCAGCAGCGATCCGTCGGGGCTAAAGGCGACAGTGTCCACACCGTCCGCATGGGCGTTGATCATGCCAACGAGAGCGCCCGTCTCAAATTCATAGAGGCTGACCGTGCCGTCTTTGCACGCTGAGGCAAAGACTCGTTGATCGGCGCTGGCGGCAAGATCACGCACCCACGCGGCTTGATCCAGCACATAAAGCGTGCTGCACTCGCTGGTATCCCACACGCGGATCGTGTTATCGCGTCCGCCTGTCGCCAAAACTTTCCCGCCTAACCCGAATGCCAAGTCCAAAATTTCGTCGCTGTGACCATGCATCGGCGTCGATTTGACGCTCTCGCGCATATCAAACAAGCGCACATCCCGATCACCACCCGCTGAGGCAATGATGCGCCCGTCCGAGCTAAAGCCGACACAATTCACGCTGTCGCTGTGACCGCGTAAGATGAACAAGGGTCGGTCTGTTTGGGTCATCCACAGGCGAACGGTAGTATCCGCGCCCGCCGTGACGACTGCCGCCCCATCTGGACTGAAAGCGAACCCCTTGATCGGCGTCTCTGTTGTGATCGTGCGGTCAGGCTGTCCGCCAAACCCACCATTCCACAACCAGACGCCGCCGCCATGACTGACGCCGAGCAGAGTCCCATTACGTGACCATTCCACTTGGGTAATAAACCCGCAGGGTACGCGACCAATTTCAGTCAGTTGTGGGGCATTATCAGCAGTGATCGTTGCATAAGTACTCATGTGGTTTTCTCAGCTTTGTCTAAGGCTACATATAGTACAGAAAGGGTAGGCTAAAAGACAAATTGTAATCATAGAGGCAGCCATGTTGAAAGCGAGGACGATTCCCTTCGATATTCTGGCAGGACATACGTTCATGTCCTTGACCACATTCCGCAAACACGGACAGCCTGTCCCGACGCCCGTTTGGTTTGCTCAAACGGACAAAAAACTGTACGTGATCACTGAAGCGAACGCGGGTAAGGTGAAACGCATTCGGGGTAACGCTCAGGTGGAAGTCGCGCCGTGTGATGTAAGCGGCAAGCTGTTAGGCGACTCGGTTGAGGCGATGGCGCGTATTCTGCCACCTGACCAAATTCAAATGGCGAAACATGCGCTCAACCAGAAATACGGTTGGCAAAAACGTGGGTGGGACTTGATGAATCGTCTACGCGGAAAGGACATGCTCTATCTGGAAATTATGCCGATGTAGCCGCCTCATCTCCCAACCTCCAAAAGCAACCTCACCCTAAATCCCTCTCCAAATGGAGAGGGACTTCAACGACTCGCTTGTCCCCCCCTCTCCTCTTTTCGGGAGAGGGGGTCGGGGGGGGTGAGGCTGTCTTTGCCGCGTCGGGGGGTGAGGTGATCTTTAGGGTGAGCTTGCTTTTCTGTGTGCGCTGATTTCGCACTATACTATCCCCATGTTATCGACAGGAATACGCAGCATGGAAAAAGACACCGCCCAACAACAGATCGCCGCGCTGGTCAATCGCTTTAAGACGTTGACCAAGCGTGATAAAGACGCCATAAACGAACAGGCGATCCATTTGCGCTTCATTCTGCCCTTGTTCCGTGCGTTGGGGTGGGATATTGAAGACCCCCGCGATATGACCGCCGAAGAACAAATCGCACGCGGCTTTGTCGATTTTGGCTTCTACCTCAATGGCGTCCCCGCCTTTTATCTGGAAACCAAACGGGCGGGCGATCCGCTGGATAACATCGAATTTAAGCGACAGGCGATCAACTATGCCTACTTGAAGGGCGTCACATGGGCGGTACTCACCAACTTTGACGAACTGCGCGTCTATAACGCAGAATGGGCGGGGGATATTCGTCAGGCAGAATTTTTGACCTTACGCCATGAGGATTTTGCCGACGCCAGTTTTGACTTTTTGTGGATGCTCTCTAAGCCCGCCATGCAAACCCGCCAGCTTGATAAATTTGCGGAAACCGTTGGCAAAAAGGACAAAAAGAAGCCCGTCAACAAGGTACTGCTCGAACAATTACTCGATTGGCGCGAACGCCTGTTTAGGAACATTCGCCTGTACCCCGAAAACCAGCAGTTATGGGCGACTCCGCATGAAATTGACAACGCCATTCAAAAACTGTTTGACCGCTTGATCTTCTTGCGTTCGGTGGAAGATCGCGGCGTGGACAGCGCCCATTTGAGCGGCTTAGTCCGTACCGCCCCACGCGCTGACTTGTTCCCGCGCTTGCTGAAATTGTTCCGCGATATGAACGGCGTGTATAACTCCAACCTGTTTGAAGATCACACGCTGGACGGCTTGACGATTCACGATGGCGAACTACTGCATAACCTGTTGGACGGTTTGTACACCGGACGCGAAGGCGGACAGACGATCAAGTATGATTTTGGCGCGATCAAAGCCGACATTTTAGGCGCGGTCTACGAGCAGTATCTAGGGTACAAGGTGCAAGAGCCTGACCCCGATGGTAAGCGTTTGTTTGACGGGGATAACGCCCCGCGCAAGCGGTCTGCCAGCGCACAGACAGACCGCCAGCAAAAACGCAAAATGCAGGGCATTTACTACACGCCGCAGTACATCGTCCGCTACATTGTGGAGCAAACCGTAGGGCGCTTACTGGAAAGCGGCGCTGATCCCCATGCCTTACGCATCGTTGATCCGGCGTGTGGTTCGGGTTCGTTCCTGATTGAAGCGTTTGACCTACTCGACCAGTGGCTAGAAAAGCACGAGCCGAACACGCCCGAACTCGAACGGCGGCGGCGCATTTTGACCGAAAACCTGTACGGCGTTGACCTTGATGATCAGGCGGTGGAAGTGACGCGCCTCAACTTGATGCTGAGAGCGCGATTACGGCGCGAAAAACTGCCGATGCTGCGTCATGTTCGCCACGCCGACAGCTTACGTGCCGACTGGACAGACCTGTTCCCTGATGTAATGAAGGCGGGCGGCTTTGACGCCGTGATCGGCAACCCGCCCTATGTGCGACAGGAGACGTTAGGCGCAGACTTCAAAGCCTACGCGCAAAGCCATTACGAAACCTATGCTGGCAGCGCCGATTTGTATATCTATTTCATCGAAAAGGGTGTCAAGCTGCTGCGGGATGGCGGTATGTACGGCGTGATTGTCGCTAACAAGTGGTTACGGGCGGCGTATGGCAAACCGTTACGCAAGTGGTTGAAAAACGAGGCACTGCAATCGTTTATCGATTTTGGCGATTTGCCCGTGTTTGAAGATGCGACCACCTACCCCTGTATTGTAATTGCCAAACGGGGCAAGAACGGCGAAACGGTGAATGCGACACAAGTCAAGACACTGGATTTTGACGATTTAGATGCGTATATAGGGGCAAATTCGTACAAAGTGCGCCGCATTGATCTGTCCGATTCGGGTTGGTCACTCGCAGTCGGAAACGCTCAAGATGTGCTGACGAAAGTTAAAGGGGCGGGCATCCCCTTGAAAGACTATGTGAACGGTAAAATCTATCGCGGCATTATCACAGGTTTAAATGAAGCTTTTGTTATTACCGACACAGTACGCAAAGCCTTGATCGAGCAAAGTTCTAACAGCGCCGAACTAATTAAGCCGTTTTTGGCGGGGCGTGATGTGAAACGTTACGAAATGCCCGACAATGACCGCTCCTTGATCCTAATTCCAAGTGGTTGGACAAACCAGCATTCGGGGGAAGCATTGGATAAATGGGCGTGGTTGCAAGCACAATATCCCGCGATTGCGATGTACCTCTCGCAATTCCAAGACAAAGCCGAAAAGCGGTGGGATAAAGGCGACTATTGGTGGGAACTACGCCCATGTGCCTATTATGACGAATTTGAGAAGCCAAAAATTATCTATCCAAATATTTGCAACCAGCCTGAGTTTACATTTGATAACCAAGGATTGTATGCTAACCAGAAATGTTTCATCATTCCGACTCAGGACAAGTATTTACTCGGCTTGTTTAATAGCAAACTTGGTTTCTTCTTATTTAAACAGTTAATGCCTAAACTACGTGGGGGTTATTTTGAGCCGGGCTATGTTTTCATGAAGGGTTATCCGATTTACCGCCCGAACATAGATGATCCCGCCGAAAAAGCGCGGCATGACGAGATCGTGAGTCTGGTCGAAACGATGCTCACACTCAAGCGCGAACAGGGCGACCTTGATCCCCTGTTCACCGATAAGCGTCAAGCGTTGGCGTATCAAATTGCGGCGGCAGACCGCAAAATCGACGCGGCGGTGTACGCGCTCTACGGCTTGACCGCCGATGAGATCAAGATTGTGGAGGGCTGACCTCACCCCCCGACCCCCTCTCCGAAAAGCGAGAGGGGGAGACAAGTAGAGTCTTTGAAGTCCCTCTCCTCTTTTCGGAGAGGGATTTAGGGTGAGGTGATCTTTAAGGGGAGGTTATTTTCGCATCTGCTATAATCACCTTATGCACACTCTTCAAATCGGACTCAACGCTCATTTACTTTCTGGCAAAGCGGGTTATCGCTCTGCGGGGATACACGGTTATATCGACGGACTGCTGCGCCATCTCCCGCGTGAGGGATGGCGCTTTTCGGCATTCGTCGGCGCGGCGAACCATACAAGCATCGACGGGATCACCCTGCGGCGATCTGGCATGGACACCGAGTCCCCGCTGCGGCGCATCGTGTGGGAACAGGCGATTCAACCGTTTCAGCTTGGCGGGCTTGACCTGTATCACGCGCTGGCATTTGTCGCGCCGCTCCCCCTCCCCGCGCCGATGGTCGTCACCGTCTATGACTTGAGCTTCATCCATTACCCGAATCGCTTGCCCGCCGCCCGCCGACTCTACTTACGCCTGTTCACGGGCTTGACCTGCCGCCGCGCCCGTCGTGTCATGGTGATCAGCCAATCGACGGGCGATGATGTAGCGCGAACGTTGGGCATTCCCGCCAGCAAAATTGATCTCGCGCAGCCGGGCTACGATCCGCGCATCTTTCACCCGCTCCCAGTTGACGAGATCGCAAATTTCCGCCGCGCAAAAAATCTGCCGAAACGTTTCTGGCTGTTCATTGGCACGTTAGAGCCGCGCAAAAACTTGACTGTGCTGCTAGAAGCCTATGCCGCGCTGCCTGACGCACAGCGGATTCCATTGATCATTGGCGGCGGCAAGGGGTGGGACTATCAACCCATTTTTGAGGCAGTCGAACGGCATCATCTCGGCGCGTGGGTGCAATTTCCCGGTTTCATCCCCTCTGATGAATTAAGGTTCTGGTACAATTCGGCAGAAGCGTTTATATTTCCATCGGTATTTGAAGGATTCGGCTTGCCCGTCCTCGAAGCGATGGC
>JBBQRJ010000148.1:0-10083 GCA_038214955.1 Aggregatilineales bacterium
ATAGTCGGGCTGCGCGGCGGCGACTTCTTCGGGAGCGCCACCGAATCCGGTTTTAACCCCCACAACTACCGCGCCAATTGCCCGCGCACAGGAGACATCGGCGGCGGTATCCCCGATCACCCACACGTCACGCGGCGCGAAGGAATGCCCCGCGTAGTGTTCAGCACGTTTGACCGCCAGCGCGGGCAGGTGATCGCGCAGCATGGCTTCGTTGCCATATGCGCCGATCACGAAATGCGCGGGATCAAAACCCGCCGCCGCGATTTTATGGGGCGCGGCATTAGCGACGTTGCCCGTCACCAAACCGAGAACCACATCGTCACGCTGGCGCAGTTCGTTGACCAAATCGAGCGCACCGGGACACGCCGTCACCGGATAATTCCCGATCACACGCTCCACATGCTGCCCCATGACGACGTTGTAATCAGGCATTCGCCGCTGAATATCGGCGTCGGTCATGCCGTGCGCGTGCAGCAGTTCGACCAGCGTTTGCCAATCGGTCTTGCCGCCGAAGTGATGGCTATCGAGCGCCGCACAGGTGCCAAACACTTCGATCATGGCGTGGCGAGTCGCTTCCCGCCCCGCGCCGCGTGTCCATACCAACGTGCCGTCAATGTCAAAGAGAATGAGTTTACGGTTCACAGATTTAAGTCCACAGTAGTTGAAAGTTGAAAGTGAAAAGTTGAAAGTGAAAAAGCAATTCACCTTCAACCGATTTTGGCTACAGGATCGCATCCAACTTTAACTGTAAACTGTCTACTGTCTACTGTAAACTCCCATGTCCTACCAGCCCCATGTGCCGGGAGCGCCCTTGAAGGGTCCCACAATATCGGCTGTGATCCACCCGCCATAGAAATCGCCCGGCTGCGGTGTGACCCGTTCATCGTCTACAAAACATTCATCGACCCGACTGGCGTAAAAAGCAATGTGATGTCGAATCGCTTCATAGCCGGGGTTGGGGTCGGCATAGCTCCACGCGGCATTCTCGCTGATGTGATCATCCACTTGCAGCGACCAATAGTTCGCCGCGCCTTTGAATTCACACATGGTTTTCATGGAGGTTCGGCGCAAATACTGCATGATGATGTCGTCCGTCGGTAAATAGTAATTCGGCGGGTGACTGGTCTCCAATATGCGGTAAGCGTCGCGTGTCTCTGCGATCACGATGCCGCCGAACACCACGCGGATCAATTTGCCCGTCTTTTCAAGGCGCGGCGGGCGTGGATAATCCCAAACTGATTCTTGTCCAACTGTCGGCTGCTGCCGTTGAATACTCATCAAATTTCTCCGTTGTTTAACTGCCTAAGCGTGAGTCACCGGGCGGCACTTGAATCACCGCGCCCCAGGGTTGATAGCGACTGGCGAAGATATAGTTGTTGATCTCCGCGCCACTCGTGTCGCGGATCAAGCGCGTCACCTGCACATACGACCCCTCTGCCGACCAATCGACTTGAAGTTCCTGTCCAAAGCCGAGATCAGTGTTGGCGACATACTGAGTTGGCGCGGGCGGCTGTACATTGCTGACTTCTGTCCCTGCTTTGACCACCTGCCGCCCCGGATTCGTGCTGTAAAACCGGAACTCTAGCATACTGTTGGCAGGGTAGACCGTCGTTTCGATTAACAGATGATAAGGCGTGTCATTGCGGAACATGAAATCGAGTTCGCCCGATTCCCCCGCTGCGTAATCGGGGATGTAGATCGCGGCGTCCATGCCCACGCCTTCCCCGCCGATCTCGTAATAGCCGACGCGGTAGCCGTGCGCGTGTCGTTCTTCAACCCCATAGCCGCCGTAGAACGCCGCCCGAAATGCTGTCGTGCTGACCTGACACACGCCGCCGCCTACCCCGCGCACTGTGCGATCCCCGATGATCACAAAGCCTTCGACAAAGCCGGATTCAGGCGTGATGTCGCCCACGTAGCGATTGAACGAGAATAATTCTCCCGGCGCGATGACCAAGCCATCAAAGCGCGACGCCGCGAGGATGATGTTTTCGATACGCGCCCGTGAAGACCATGTGTAATACGATGTTCCCGTAGAGACTCGTTCGCTGATGCCTAGTTCCGCCGCTGAGGTAAAATCGGTGTAGCGCGGCGGCTGTTCGTGAAATGCCAAGCCGATCACGCGGCTGTTCGAGTCAAAAATCGCACGGCTCAAGCGTTCCAGAGTCGCATCCACATCAAGCGTGCGCCCGTTAATCGCCGACTGAATCACCTCAAGCTGGCGGTTCGTATCATCAAAGTGGTAACGTGCATCACGCGGCTGACTGATCAAGCCCGCCGCGAGACCTTCTACGAAGGGACGGAAAGCGTTCACATCAACCGTCACATCATAGCTCAAGCGTCCGTCCGCATCGGTGACCGTTTCGATGCGTAGAAGCTGTTCGATCTGCTCAAGCGTCGCCGTCCACGGACCCAACGTGTTTCCATCAGCATCGTTGGCGGTGAGGATCACAGGGGCAGACAGCGCGACTCGTGCTTTTTGCGCGGCGGCTTCGGCATCCAGCGAGACGGGCGGCGTTTCGTTGACGATGAGCGGAATTTCGCCGCCCGCATCAAAGTTCAACACAGCAGAGTCTAAACGATAGAGCGTGGAGATCACATCGACGGCTTTCCCCGTTTCGCCCGGTGTCGCATTGATATTTCTGCCCTCGACATGCAGCACCGCGTCACGGGCGGGTCGGTTGATCTCCCCGGCGATCTGCGCGATGCGCTGCGCTGCGGCATTTTGATCGTAGCGGACGATGGGCGTAATGTTCTCGCCGTTCAACCAGATAAACGCCTGATCGATCAGGTCAACCGCGAAATTACCCGTCCGCCCTGCTGCGTAAGCCTCGCCTACTGTCGCTTCGACATCGAACTGTACGCCAAGTTCGCCCGCTCGTGCTTGCCAGAACTGCTCGGCATAGCGAAACGTGAACACGGCTTGATCATCGTAGGTGAAGCGCCCGTCCAGCGTCTCGCGTGCCTGTTCTGCCGTCAACCCGCCAAGACTAACGCCATACGAAACGACGCCCGGATAGATTTTGTCCTGATAGGCGATCTGGAATAGGACGATCAGGCCCACGACAGCCGCGAACAACAAGATCGCACCGCTGATGAATAGGATCGGCAGCCGGATCAACCAGGGGTTGATCGTCGGGGAATCGGGATAGGTATCTACGCTGTTCAAGCGGGGAACTCCACACTACGATAAATCGGATTGGCGCTATTGTACCAAAAAACGCGCTCATCATCCCTATGGGGAGATTATCCCCGTAGATTTGAATATGGAATTTAATGTAATTTGCTGCTTTAAACCGGTAAAATAACTACCAATATATGCCCTTTAGCACAGATGACACTCTGAGAGCCGATATGACGAACCGAGTAACACACATTCCCGCAGGCGGCGGAAAACCAGTCTGGATTTTGACTGACCTGATCACTTACAAAGTGGTTGGCGCTGATTCTGAAAACAACCTGTTCTTCATTGAGATTGAAGTACTTCCACAGGCGGGACCCCCTATTCACGCACACCCCTGCCACGAAATCTTCTACGTTCTGGAAGGAGAAGTCGAGTTCACGGGAGTCGATGAGGAGACGCGGTATACTGTACAAGCGTCTGCCGGATCGACCATTTCGATTCCCTACATGGCGTTTCATGCCTATCGCAACGTGGGGACAGCCAAAGCGAAAATGCTGGCGGTCACGTCTCCCGCCGGGCTAGAAAAGTTCTTTGACGATCTGGGATTGCCTGTCACCGACCCGGCAGTGCCGCCGACGCTCGATCAACTGCCTTCACTGGAGCAAGTTGCATCGCTTTTTGAAAAACACCACATGCGCTTTTTACCCTAAAACGAGGAACTCATGGCAAACACACAGGCAAACAAAGAAGTCATTCGCCGCCTTGCAATGGCATTCAACAAATCTGATTACGCGACAGTCGATGAATTGATCAGCGACGAATTTGTGCTGCATCCTAACCCGATGGTGCCAGAAGGGAGTCGCGGACCGGAAGGCTTCAAACAGCTTTGCATGGATGTCCGCAAGTCAATACCCGATGCCTATCACCCTATTGATCACCTGTTGGGTCAAGGCGATCTGGTCGTTATCCACCTCATTTTTCAAGGCACGTTCAAGAATGGGTATAACGGCATTGCCCCCACAGGCAAGCTGATCAGCTTTGGCATGGTGAATTTCTGGCGCGTGGTCGATGGTAAAGCCGTCGAATCGTGGTGGTATCTGGACAGTATGGATTTCCAGCAGCAGTTCGGGTTACAGCCGTCAAGCAAACCCGCCCCGCGTCAACTGAGCGCCGAAGAAGAAGTCACTAAAGCAGTCGTCGGGCGCGTGCTGAACGAATACTTCAATGACGGCAATCTGGATGTTATTCCAGAGATTTTCGACCCCAATTTCGTTGTGTACGCGGCAGACGGGGGAATTATTCACGGACATGATGGCGCAGCGGCATATGTCAATGCTGAACGCGCTGCATTCCCCGACCTGTACTGGATTCAGGAAGATTTGGTCATAGACGGCGATAAAGGCATATTGTACTTCACGGGTTATGGCACATTCACAGGCGCATGGTTTGGTATTCCGCCCAACAACAAACCGATTAAATGGGTCGGCAATGCCCTGTTCAAGGTCAAAGATGGTAAGGTTGTCGAAGACCGCTTGATCTGGGAAAGTCTGCGCTTTTTACAGCAGTTGGGCGCAATCCCCGTCGAAGAACCCAGCTATGACCTCGAACGGAATAAAGAGGTCGTACACTCGATTCACCTGAGTTGGAATGAAGAAAATCGCAGTCAAAACATTGACCCCTTGCTTGCACCCAACTGGGTGATGCACCCGTGCGCCATGCCCAACCAAATTTCGCTGTACGGCGTTGACCAGTTCAAGAATTGGGCGGCGGGTTTCCTCACCGTGATGCCCGATTTCAAAGCGGTGATCCACGACACGGTTGCAGAAGGCGATCTGGTGGCTATTCGTTGGACGGTCACGGGGACGCATCAAGGCGAGTATGCGGGCGCGAAACCCACCGGCGGCGCGATTGAAGTCACCGGCGCGAGTATGTGGCGCGTCAACGAACAGGGTCAAAACACCGACATCTGGTTTGTGATGGATAACATCAAGTTCATGCAGGATATTCACCTGCTGTAGACCTCTATGCTTCGGCGGGCATGGCGTCGCCATGCCCCTATAAACCCATCATGGTGCAGAATATCAATTCTGCAAAAATGGACTACGCTAACGTCGTCCCACCGATAGGGCAAACGCATCAAAATTTCTGGGAGTCAAGAACGCCCGTAGGGGAGGGGCAATGTCCCCTCCCGCCATAAAAAGCACGGGCGACCACACGGGGTCGCCCCTACACGCCCGCTCTGACCCCAATACAAACATCTGCTACCATCTGCTCGATTTTGATGCGTTTGCCCTTGCCCCACCGATCTCCCCGCTTGCATCGGGACGTATTGTCAGGTATCCTAAGTGCAACCAATAAGTTGCATATAGGAGTATCCTCTAGTGACCGAAGCGTCCGTTTTTGACGCATTGGCTGACCCCATGCGCCGCCAACTGTTGATCAATCTCGCGGAGAACAGCCCTAAAACGGCGACTCAGCTTGCCGACGAATTCCCGATCACGCGGCAGGGGATTCTTAAGCATTTGAACATCCTCGAAGATGCGGGTTTGGTCACAGTGATGCAGCAGGGACGGGACAAGCGTTACACGCTCACGCCCGAACCCCTCACGGAACTTGAACAGTGGATCAAAGCATTGAACTCAAAATGGGATGAACGTTTACTGCGCTTGAAGAACTTCATCGAAAACAATCCTGAGTAGGGACGCGCTGTGCGTCCCTAGTCGCCTAAGCAGTTGCACGCCTCCAACATGGTCGCATAGCGGCGGGGCGGCGGCGCGTCAAAGTTGATTCGCTCTAACGGCTGATACACATTCGTGTCTATCCCCCATTCAGCGGGCAGCACGGGCAGCACGCCGACTCCAGCGTCATTCACATTGATGATCACCAGATTGTCATAGCGCATTACTTCCCGATCTCCCCGATAGAACGCATAGGCGGGAACATCGCGGAACTCATCATAACCGCTGACATCTACCCCGTCGGGCGTGAATATACACCATGAGATCGTCGCATCGTCGGGCGCTTGGGTGATGTCGTCTACGCGCACCGTGCAAAATCGAGCGCGAATGTCGCCCGTTCCGTACACCGTTCGCAGACCCGCATCTAGCACATACTGAAACGTGTTCTGCGTGATTCGGCGGTTCTCATCAAACACGAGAATATCCGTCCCCGCTTCAATTTCCGGCATAATGCGAACAATCGGTAATATCGTGCGGGCAGTATCCCCCGTGTTATTTTGCGATGAGCGATGCTGCGTGATCAGGTACGGGATGATCAACCCGACGAACAGCGTCAACGCGCCGATCTGCAATAGGCGACGGGGCAGCAGCGCGATCACCGTGCCGATGATCAGCGCCGCGCCCAGATTGGCGGCGAAATAAGGGTGTGTCAAAAAGTAGGCGTAAGTCGGGAACAGATTCGATGGCATGTAAACCACCACGCCTAAGAAGATGATCGCCAGCCCCGCCGCGATCAACAGGATCGCCCGTCGGAAAGGCAGTGGGGCATCCTGTCGCCCGAAAAACCAACTGAGCAAGAGAGTCACGATTGCGCCGACTGCCCCATAGATCAAACGGCTGTTCATACTGCGAAGCGCAGCAAGAAATGACCGCGCCACATCATCATAACGGGCAAACAGCGACACCGCGTAGACCTGTACCAGCGCCCTCGGCGCACTGATCCCGCCCGTTGCCACCTCAGTCGCCCGCGAGAAATACGGCGACGGGCTGCTGACCAACCAGATCACGAAATACAGTGTCCACACCGACGGCAAAATTCCCCACATCAACGCCACCACGAACCAGCGGCGCGACAGGCGCGGTGTATCCACCAACAAAATGAGCGGCAGCAGCAGCGTGAGCGGGATCAACACTTCGTAGATCGACAGCGACAGAATCGCAAAGAGTTGCGCCGCGCCAAACGTGATCAGCGACGGACGCCGCCAGTACGACAAGAGCAAATGCGCGGCGATGAGCCAGAAAATGAGCGTGGTTTGCACGCCTATGCCGCCGATGTAGAACGGATCAACCGGATGCAGCGTAAAAAGGATCGCCACTGCCAGCGCCAACAGTCGATGTGTGGGGAAAAGCCGTCGCAACAGCGTGTAGACCAGCAGGGCTTTTGTCACGAGGTAAATAATCAGCAGCACATTCAACGTGACAAAACTATCCGGCGTGAGGAGATAGTTCAACCCGTCGTTGATGTAAGCGAATGGGCGATGCGGGGACACGGGCGCGTTCAATACCGGGAAAGCGTCCGACTCGAACCACCCGCGATACTCCCAGTTATCCACGCTGGCATTGCCGCCCAAGCCGAACGGAATCCACAGCATGATCACGAGCGCAAAAAACGCGACAGCGACGATAGCAATTTCGTTCACGGTGATACGTTGAGCCTCACCCCCACTCGCTGCGCTCGTCTCCCCCTCTCCATTTGGAGAGGGGGTTGGGGGGTGAGGTTTGAACACCTTAGGAAACACCCATTGAATCAACGCGACGAGGCAAAACAGCGGCGTCATAGCGATCAACCAGAACAACGGGGATGCCGTGACAACACTGATCGGAATCGAGACACTACTATCCCCAACGCTTAACGTATAGGTGTGATCGTGCCATGTGCAAAACGACTGTGTACCCGCCGATTCAACGATTGCGCCGTCTATCGTGACACTTTCAGCGCCAGTGTTCCATGTCAAGTCAAAACAGCTTCCCGCTAACGGCAAACGGGTACGTGACGCGCTGATCCCGTCCGCGCTGAATGGAACAGGGGTGATCAACTGTAACACGGTCATCACCGTCGTTACGACGATCACGGCGATCAGGGCGAGAATAGGCAAGCGGTTAGATCGCATGGGTTTAATCCTGATTGGCGGCGAAACGCAAAGCGGGTACGAGCATCGACTCGTAGCGCGGCGGAAGCGGTGCGGACAAATCAACCCGCGCTAACGGTTGATAAGCATCTGTCTCTATCCACTCCGGCGGAATGGCATCTAACAGGCGAGTCCCCTCATCGGTGTGATGCACAATCACCAGTTGATCGTAGGGGAATAATTCGCGTTCCCCACGATAGAAGCTGTACGGCTCAACATCGTGGTTGATCTCGTAGCCGCGCACATTGACACCCTCTGGCGTAAAAGCACACCAGTACGCCGAAAGCGCGTTGATCGCCTCTGACTCAGCGGTCACGCGCAGGTCACATTTGCGCGTGCGGAGATTGCTTTCATCGTAGATCACGCGCATCGCACCGTCTAACACCCAGTGGTAGAAGTATCCCCCCACCGCTTGATCCGAAGACTCGTCAAGCACAAGGATATTCGTTCCCGCCGAAACCTCAGGGATTGCGCTGACAATCCGCGCCAGCGCCGCCGATTGATCCGCCGTGTTGACGCGAGAAAGCTGGTGCTGGCGCACAAGGTTGATCACCAGCACGCCCGCCACCAGCGCGATCACAACCGTTTGCCACCAGCGGTTAGGCAGCAGCAAAACGATCACCGTCCCGAAGATCAACGCCGCGCCTAAAATCGAGACGTAGTAGGTATACGAGCCATAATAGGCGTAGCCCGTGAATGCCCGCGAGGGCGTGTACATGATCACGCCCACACCGATGATCACCAGCCCCGCCACAATCAAGGCGATTGCGCGGCGCATCGGCAGGTCTTTGTCTACGCGAATCACGCGCCAGCCCACCAGCGCGGCGATCACAACGCCGACAGCGCCCAGAATCGCGGGCATTCCCAACGAGCGAACGCTGTTCCAGACTGCCCGCCCAACAGGGATCAGTAAGCCGATCAACGCATTGTAGTACACCTGCACCAGCGCACGCGGCACGCTCACGTCTACGATTTGCGCGGCTTGTGCTTGCTGCGCGAAATACTGCGACGGGCTTGTCAGGAGCCACAGCACGAAATAGCCGATCCACAAAAGCGGCAAGATCGCCCACATCAACGCGACAGCGAACCAGCGACGGCTTAAACGCGGCGTATCGAGCAGCAGCGCGACGGGCAGTAGAATCACGAACGGGAGCGCAACCTCATAGGTCGCATACGCGCACAATGCAAAGATCGACGCAATGACGAACAGCAGCGGCGATGGTTTGCGCCAGGTGGTCAGCAGCAAATGTGCGCCGATCAACAGCAGGAACATGCTCGTCTGCAAGCTGATCGCGCCCATGTAGTAAACCTGTTCAATCGGGAACAGCGTAAAGATCACGGCAACCGCCAGCGCCAAGCCTGTATAGTCGGGGAGCAAACGCCGGATCAATGCCCACAACATCACGCCTTTGCTGATCAGGTAGAAGATCATCAGCGCGTTCAAACCAACAAAACTGTCCGGCGTTATCACATACGACAGCCATTCGTTGATGAACGTAAACGGGCGTTGCGGCGAGATTGGCGCGTGCATGAAGGGGAACACGTTCGCCTCAATCCACCCGCGATACTCCCATGTTTCACCCGCCGCATTGCCGTTCAAACCGAAGGGTATCCATAACGCGATGATCAACACGGCGAAACCGATGGTGACGATAGCAAGTTCGGTGAATGTGAACCTTTTCGCCTCACCCCCACTCGCTGCGCTCGTCTCCCCCTCTCCGCTCGGAGAGGGGGTTAAGGGGTGAGGCTGGAATACCTGCGCCCACCGCCATTGAATCAGCGCGAAAGTCACAAACAACGGCGTCATGGCGACTAACCAGAACAATGGGGATTCCGTTGCGGGGATGGTGGAAGGCGTGAGCAATAGGAACACGGTCAGCGCCAGTGACAGCACGATCACGGCGATTAAGATAAAGGTCAAAAGAGACTTGTTGGTCGTTTGCATAAAAATCCAGTGAAATATGAAGTCACAACGCCCTCATTGTAACGAATGCGCGGCGCGTGTGTAAATTAATGAATCACCTTACGCAAGTGGTTATTTCTGACCCCACCCCCGACCCCTCCCCGAATTCGAGGAGGGGAGCAAGCCGAC
>JBBQRJ010000149.1:0-10006 GCA_038214955.1 Aggregatilineales bacterium
AATCCATGCGGCGATCACAATGGCGAACAATGCCACACTGATGACAGCCATTAAGGGAATCCATGCCAGCACCCACGCGATCACCGCCCACGCGATCACGCTTCCGATCAGGAATAGGAACAAGCCAATGGACTGCCTGAGATGGTAAACAGCCGATGCGTTCTGACGTTCAAATAAAAACACGTACAGCCATCCGATGACGGGTAGATACGCTAACACTGCTGGAAAGCGAGAGGTTTTGCTCATACTGGAGTCTCAACCCCTTGCAAATGAAGTTCTTTTGCGAAATGGCAGCTTGCGAAATGTCCCGGCTCGACTTCCTCCAACGGCGGGATTTCCTGACTGCATATTGCTTTCGCATACCGACAGCGAGGATGAAAGATGCATCCACTGGGCGGATTAGCCGGGCTTGGGACTTCTCCTTGCATCTGAATACGACGGGTCGGCATATCAGGGTCAGCAGGGGGAACAGCCGATAGCAGCGCCTCTGTATAAGGGTGAAGCGGATGCTGTAACAGTTCGCTCGTTTCTGCCATCTCAACAATTTTGCCCACATACATCACAGCGATGCGGTCAGAGATGTGTTCCACCACCGAGAGATCGTGAGCAATAAACAGCAGAGTCAAGCCCAACCGTTCGCGCAGTTCCTGTAATAAATTTAAGACTTGGGCTTGAACCGACACATCCAACGCTGAAACAGGCTCGTCAGCAACAATCAGGCGTGGGTTGAGCGAAAGAGTCCGCGCCAAACCGATACGCTGCCGCTGCCCGCCGGAGAATTCATGCGGATAGCGTCCCATTAGTTTTGGATTCAAGCCTACGGAGGTCATCAGTTCCGCGACTCGATGCTCTGCCTCTTTGCCGTGTGCGACGCCGTGAATTTCCAGCGGTTCAGCGATGATGTCTTTCACCGTCAAGCGTGGGTTAAGCGAGCTAAACGGGTCTTGAAAAATCATTCGCATCTCGCGGCGCAGCGGTTTCATTTCTTTTTGGCTGATGCGTGCGATATTGATTCGCTGTCCGTTCAATCGGTCATACCAGATGTTACCGGATGTGGGGTTATACAGGCGCAGCACCGTGCGTCCAACGGTTGTTTTGCCGCAGCCACTCTCACCGACTAAACCAAGCACTTCACCGTCACGTAGGTTGAAACTGACACCATCGACGGCTTTGACACTGCCTACCCGCCGCCGAAGCACCCCCCGATAGATTGGAAAATGCAGCTTAAGATCATTGACTTCTAAAATGACTTTATCTTTTTCATTCATGCGTTGTATCCGCTAGTTGAATAGTCTCATATTCCATCAAAATGTCGGGATCATTCCATCCCTTTTGCTGCATGAGTTCGTAAAAGGCGCGGCGATAAATCAGGCTGACGTTAATCGTCGCCGCTTCGCCATTGGGTAGGTCGAACGTGTACGCTGTGGTATCCGTCGCTAGGGCGGGCAGTCGCGTATCTTCAACGATGGTGAGCGGACGCCAGATCGCCGCTGTTGGAAACTCACCCGTCCATTCGTCCATCAGGATTTTCGCAAATGTCCTTCCCGGCACACCCGCGTATTCTCCCGCATAATCGGGGTTGACCGAACCTTCCAGCAGAGTCAGCACATCACCGTTTGCGTTTAGTGCCTCGACTACTAACATCATTGACCGGAGCGGGCTGTCTGTCGGGACAGAATGCCCCGCCCGATCATTCGTGATGCTGACCTGTACTTGCAGTTGATCGCCTGAATGCGCCGCGCTGCTCACCATCGTGACCGAGTTTTGCAGCAGTGTTTCATCCGATGCGCCCGGCATGGTGTGATTGTGCAACTCAGAGTAGCCGCGCACAATGCCGCCGCTTTCGGGGTACACAATCCAATCGGCGTCCGACACGGGCATATGACAACCCTGACAGGTCGTTCCCGTAACAGGATCGCTGTACGGGCTTTCCAACCATTCGCCGTAGGAGTTATAGATCAATGTGCCACCGGCAACCGTGCGATCTCCCATGACGCCGCCGAACACCCCATAATGACACCCCGCGCAGAACGCGCTTTCGGAGAGCAGCGGCAAATAGCTATCGGGGCGGCTCACATCGATCAGTGTGCCGAAGAAAACCTGTTCGCTTTCGTCTGCGGGTCGATGCAGTTCCAACGACAGGATTCCCGGCATATCGGGCCAGGGGCGATTCGTTTCGGGATCAATCACGACGTTGCCGATGACATGGCAAAACTCGCAGGTGATTCCCTCAGCGGCATCCCCGCGCAAATTAATCGGCAGCACGGGACGATCTATCAAGCCTCTCGCCCGTTCAATCGTCAAATTGGTATGGCAGCCCGACCACGCGCAGTTTTGGACGTTGGGCGTTTTAGAAGCGACAGGCGTATGACAGGCGGCACAGCTTCCCGCCCGTCCGGGATTATCGAGCATAAAGCCGGGTCCATAATACGGTTCGCTCTCGTCACGCGGCAAAGCGCCGGTCATGCCCCATTGAGTCATTTCGCTCTGGTTCCCGCTCAAGTCTGTTCCGGTATACAGCGTGAGGAAACGGTGATTAGTCGCTGACTGCGAATGCTGATCGGCTTGCCATTCTGTATATTCTCGATGACACGATCCGCACGCGGCAGAGCCTTCCAAACCGTCGTCTGACGTGAACCATTCATACTCGTTGTTATCGTGATCGGGGAGCGTCCGCAAACTGATCGTGATGTTCCCGTTCCAATCTGCCGCGCTCGGATCAAGCGTTGTCCACCCGATGAAATGTCCCGCTGACCACGCCGTGAGTACGAGGGGGGATGACAGGTCAATGTCGCTCAAGGTGAACGCCCCATTCTCATCGGTTTGGAAGGTCGTCGGCGTCCCTTGAATTTGCAGAATTGCGCCCGCTACTGCGCCATCTTCGTTGGTGACAATCCCCGAAATCGTAGAAGGCGGCGGCGCGTCCTGCAAAGCCGACACAGCGCCTATGGCAACCCCCAACAACACCAGAGAGACACCCACAACGGTTAAAGTAACGAGTAGCAATTTTGACCCGCGCATAGGCTTCATGCTTTCAACCCACTATTGAGCAGCATACGGGTCGGCTGCGTCGCGCAATCCATCACCGAGAAAGTTGAAACCGAGTACGGCGGACACCATGAAGAAGATCGGCGCTAAAATCCATGCATTTTGTCCCAACGTCTGAATATCCTGCGTGTTTCGCATCATCAAGCCCCAACTGATCAGCGGTTCGGTGATGCCGATGCCTAAGAAGCTCAAAAACGATTCCGCGAGGATCACGCCGGGGACGGTCAGCGTCAAAATGACGATGATATGGCTGAGTGTGTTGGGGTATAAATGCCGGAAGATGATCCGTGCATCTGACGCGCCCATTTCTTTCGCCGCGAGGATGAAGTCGGTTTCGCGCAGGGACAGCACCTTACTACGAACTTCACGCGCCAACGTTGTCCACGACAGCAGGGCGAAGATGCACGCCATCAGCACAAAGACCGTGAACGAATCGGCTGTTTTTGGGACGAGTGCCGCCAGTGCCATCCACAGCGGCAGATTCGGGAATGCCGCCACGAATTCGGTGAAACGCTGGAGCGCGTTATCGATCCAACCGCCGTAATAACCCGACGCCACACCCAGAACAGACCCCAACACCACGCTGATGATTGCTCCGAACAGGCTCATGCTCAACGAGATTCGACCTGCTTCACACGCTTTACCCCACAGGTCACGACCTAATTTGTCTGTGCCAAGCAGGTAAATCGTGCCGCCTTCTTCTACGCCATACAAATGCAGGTTGCTAGGAATCAACCCGAACAGTTTATATTCCGAGCCTTGCACGAAGAACTGGATTTCATACGCTTTGCTCGTATCTTCTACCCAACTGACTCTAAATGTGGTCGGGTCTAAAGTGTAGGTATAGTTGTAAACAAAAGGTCTGATGTGAAAGTTTCCCTCATGGTCGATAAAATGTACCTGTTGTGGAGGGATAAAAGAGTTATCAAGGTCAATTTGCGAAATGGGTGTCGGACTAAAGAAGTCCGCAAAAATGGCGAGAAAGACCAGCGTCAGCACCATTAACGCGCCGACAATCGAGACTTTGTTACGCCGGAAGCGCCGCCAGACCAGTTGAAAATAACTTTCGTGGTCTTCTAGGGGGGCGGCGATCTCGTCTAGGGTGGTAATTTCTTGTTGATCGGTAATCACTTTCGCCCCCCTAGCTATAGCGGATACGTGGATCAAGGATAGACAGGTAAATATCAGCCAGTAAATTCCCAAGCAGGATCAACGCTCCATAGATGAGCAGCAGCGAACCTGAAATGTAAATGTCCTGGTTGACAAGTGACTCATACAGCAGCGGACCCAGCGTCGGCAAGCCCAAAATGATAGCGACCTCCAGTTCACCCTGCATCATGTAAGGCAGTACCGTACCCTGATAAGCAACCAGCGTGTGGAGTGCATTCGGTACGGCGTGCCGCACGACAACTCTGTTTTCGGTCAACCCTTTAGAACGTGCCGTTTGCACATATTGAGCGCCAAGCACATCGAGTAAATTTCCACGCATGACGCGCATATTACGGGCGACGCCGCCCAACCCCGCGATGAACAGCACGGGCCAAATGTGCCTCAGCATGTCGATCACCCGATCCAGACTCCAAGGAGCGACCACATATTGCGGTGAAAAGAAGGACACCATGCTCGGCTGATGCCATTGAAAAACCATGATAAATAAGATGATGATCGCCAGCGAAAAGCGTGGGATAGAGGTCAACACAGAAGACAGGATAGCGAAGAAATTATCCCAGAAGCCATATTTTCGAGTCGCTACGAAAATACCTAAACTCACGCCGACAACCGTCGAAATGATGTGACTTAGGATGGCGATGATCAGCGTTTTGGGCAAACGGTCAGCGATTAACTCTCCAACATCAGTGCGATACGCCAGTGAGTAACCGAATTTGCCTTCTGTGACCATCCCCTTCACCCACTCGTAAAACTGGACAGGGAGCGGTTGATCTAAGCCGTATTGCTCTCTCACGATCTGGGCAGCACGCATGGCGTCTTCTTGTGACGACCCTCGTCCTAGCAAGTACGCCTGATAGCGGCTGGCAAAGTCGCCGGGAGGCAGTTTAATGACGATAAACGAAACAACCCCGATCCCAATCAGCATAAAGAAAGCAATAATTACGCGACGAAGAATATAACTTAACATCCAACCTCCCGGTAAAACCTATTTAGAGTTCCGCTCTAGACATGGGACAGGTTGGGGGATCGCTCCTCCAGCCTGCCCATTGAACGAAAGGTTATTCGCCGCCGTAGTCCGCGAGTGTTTCAGGACGATTCTGTGGCAGTTGATCCTCTACTGCTGACCATACGGTATCCAACAGAATAGCGTCTTCTACCCACGTATACAGGAACACGGGCGTACCGTCAGCAATGTTGTTGAAGCGCTGGTTTGTACCCAAACCGTAGCGTCCGATGAAAATGCCGAGATCGTAGACGTTCTCGGTGAAGATTTGGTTGTAATTGAACATCAATGCGCGGCGTTCTGCGGCGTCGAAGGTTGAGCGATACTCTTCCACAATGTCGATGAGTTCTTGCTCGAAGTCCATCAACTGGCGCGGTTGATCGCCTTCAACATGCCAGCGGAAATTAGCGGTGATTGGCGCGAGATTCGTGACGTTCGTGAACGGCAGCGCGAACGCTTGGTCGTTACGCTGAACTTCCATTTCCCACGAGCCATCGATCATGGCATCGGCGCGGGTCTGGCTGTCCATGACGCGCATGTTGATCTGGATGCCGATTTCGCCCCATTGGTTGACGAGGGCTTCAGCGACACTTTGGGTTTCTTGTTGGTCTTGCGATGCCCGTAGTTCGATGACAACAGGCTCGCCTGCCATTGGACCTTCTGTCCATTCGCGGGTGCCATCGCCGTTCGTATCGAGCAGCCCCAATTCGTCCAACAGAATGTTTGCAGAGGGGGCATCATACGGGTAGTAGACTACCGACTCCCGGTCAAAATCAGGAGCGCCCGGATATAGACCACCCGCCCAACCGCGTAGGAAAGGACCGCGCATAATCGACTGAGCGATCCCGTCGCGGTCACTTGCATAACTCAGCGCCTGACGGAAACGCAAGTCGCGCAGCAGTTCGCGGACAGCAATATCACGTTCGCCTGTGACGCCTACATCCAGTGAGAAGTTGAATGCCACATTGTAGCCCAATGTTTCAGGACCCCAACTGACATCATAGGTCGCATCTGCGGACTGGGCGCGGGTCATGGCTTCTACAAACGTGCTTGGGTTTTCGAGGTTCATATGATCGCAGTCGCCCGCGATGGTGCAAAGATCACGCCCGATACCGCTGGGTCCCTTGCGGTACTGGATTTCGTCAATGTAGGGCAGTTGATTACCTGCTTCATCGACCTTCCAGTAGTACGGGTTGCGGCGCATGATCATGAGTTCGTCGGTGATATATTCCGTGATCACCCAGGGTCCCATTGTTACGAGCGGCAGCGCATCCGGCGGCAGTGCATCAGCAAAGTCGCGGTAGCTCGGTGCGGGGTCTGCGGTACTCCACAGGGGGTGGAATTCTCGTAGCTGATGTGCGGGCATCACATGGAAATTGTCTTCGTTCATCAGATAGAAGACATCCATCGGACGTGAAACGGGGAATGTAAATTGGATCGTGTAGTCATCGAGCGCGACCAATGAAGCAGGTTCGCCATTCCATGACCACGCATCAATGTGACGCGGGGCGGCGACGTTTTCGTCAAGGATGTAACCTTCCCAGACGAACATCACGTCTGCCGATGTGAATGGCATACCATCTGACCAGCTTGCGCCTTCGATCAGGTGCATGGTCAACTGCATACCATCTTCCGACCATTCCCAGCTTTTGGCGATTTCTGGCATGGGGTCAATATCTTGATCGGCACGGAACAGCGGACCCGTTTTGACCAGCGAACCATAACGTGAGGTGTAGGATTCGATGCCGAACCAACCCATCGTCGTGCCAGCCATATCGTTATAACCAGCGGTGGGGCAGGCGGAGAAACCGCGCCACACATCGCCGTAGACGCCAATACCATCCTGCATACCAGAGGTCAAATAGACCTGTGGTTCAGCGGGCAGACGTTCTTCAACAGGCGGTAGTTGACCGGACTCAACCAGCGCATCCAACCAGGGCGCTTGGTGATATTCGGGCAGTGCCATATAAGTCACAATTTGATCGATGGGGAGGCGATTAACTTCGCCGCCACCCAAGCCGATGTCGGTGGGTTCGGGATAGGGAATCGGGGCGGCGACTTCCGCTTGTCCGAACGCGGGAACGCTGATCATGAACGTCAGCATGACGACCATTGCAAGAACACGTAATTGCAAATGACGAAGTTTCATTACTTGCTCCTCGTACAAAATAATAGACAAATCAGACTAGTTGTTCGGCTCAATTTCAGTTGACCCATGTTCTTATAGTTCCCCCCTTGTAGATAAACTGCTTCCCCTTGCCCAAACCGTCGTGCTAGGTTTCATAGAGCCAGCACGCCGTTTTGTGACCTGAACGTACTTCGCGCAGCGGTGGTGTCTGCTCCCGGCAGATTTTCATCGTGTGTGGGCAGCGCGATGCAAAGGCACACCCGCGAATTATCTCTGTGGGAACAGGGACAATCCCCTTGATCGGTACTAAGTTCTTTTGACCTTTTCGTCCTAGTACGGGTACAGAGTTCAACAACCCGACGGTGTAGGGATGCTGCGGAAAATGGAATAACTCGCGTGTATCAGCGTATTCGACAATTTTACCGAGATACATGACCGCCACTTGGTCAGCCATTTGCGAAACTACGCCGAGGTTATGGGTAATCAGGATAATCGATGCGCCAAAATCGTCTTGAAGCTGATTCATCAAGTCGAGGATTTGCGACTGAACGGTCACATCAAGCGCCGTTGTGGGTTCATCGGCAATGAGGATGGAGGGATTACACGAAAGTGCAAGTCCGATCATGACGCGCTGACGCATACCACCGCTCAATTGGTGCGGATACTCGTTAAGGCGCTGCTTCGGGGCGCTGATTTGTACTTTGGTGAGCATTTCCAGCGCCCGATCCAGCGCTTCTTTGCGCCCGACGGGTTGATGCGCCTGTACTGCCTCTGCTATTTGATCCCCGATGGTGTACAGGGGATTGAGAGACATCATCGGTTCTTGAAAGACGATAGCAATCTCGCCGCCGCGAATCTGGCGTATCATCGAACCACGCGGGTCAAGTTTGGCAATATCTATCACATCACCGGTTTTTTTGCGGTGGAGGTTGATTTGCCCATCAACAATTTTGCCGGGCGGCGTCTGGATCAGCCGCATCACAGACATTGCCATGACGCTTTTGCCGCAGCCGCTTTCTCCCACCAACCCCACCGTACTTTTACTCGGCAGGGTGAGGTCTACCCCATCTAAAGCACGTACCGTACTTCTTTCAAGAAAAAAATGAGTTTTGAGGTTCTTGATCTCTAAAATCGTATCCGTTTGTGTCGCTGCTGGTCGAGACATATTCTATTTTTCGCTCGCTTAACAGATAATCTATTGGTTTGGAACTGGATAAAAGGAACGAAAGTGCTTAGGTCGTTGCAGCGTGGTTCGCATCTTGCTTCAAACGACTCACCTCTGTACGATCAAATCAAACATCGCCGTTTGGGGCGCAGTCGCTCTCTGGAATCACAAGTTGAGTTGCAAGGGGTGGGCTGGTTAGGGTGGCGATGAGAAATGAAGGCAAATGGGATTTTTGGAATCCCGAAACACAAAGTTAGTCTGTTCATTTTGAGACACCAAGTATTATTACAGCAAAATATTATGGAGCAGTAATTCTAATCCATGACTTATTCACATTTAATCATCATAATGTGTGATTGTCAAGTAAACTGATCATAGACCGAACATTATGTTGTTTAATCGAACAAAATGAGCGTCATGAATAAAGAAGCACGGCAGCAACAAATTATTCAACTTGTTCAGCAATTGGGCGGGCAGCGAATGCTCGGCACACGTGAACTCGCGTTAAAGTTCGGGGTGACGGAAATGACGGTTCGCCGTGATTTTCAAGAATTGTCACTACGGGGGTTATTCCGGCGCAAGTACGGCGGTGTTTCCCCGCTGCCCCGATCTGCTGACCAACTCCGAAAAGAGATCGGCATATGGCTGGTCTCGCAAACAGGCAAATATACTGATCCGTTTTTCAACGCTATCTTAGAAGGGGCAGATCGAAAACTTCACGACTTGGGCTATCGCATCACCTATGTCAACACGCGAACAGAGGTCAACACGGTAGAAAGGGCGCGTGATTTACTGCATTCTCACCCGGTAGACGGCATTATCCTTGTCGGATACATCGGCACAGAAAGCGTCAAATATCTGAAAAAGCATGTGCGGGCTATCGTTCAAACGATTGAGCTTGTTGGGGATAATCTCGATACCGTTACGTTTGACGGCTACTCTGGGATGCGGCAAATGGTCGATCATCTGGTGGAACGGGGTTATCGGCGCTTAGGCTTTATTTCAGGGGGAAGTGATTTACGACTTAAAGCGTTCATGGATGGAATACAGGCGCATGGGTTGCCAGCAGATGCGAATCTGCGAGTGCTGCTCCCGTTCGGGCTAGATGGTTGGACACCTGAACTAGGACACGTGGGCGCTCAAAAATTGATGGCACTGCGGAAACCGCCGGATGCGATTGTTTGCGCGTCTGACCGTATCGCCATCGGCGCAATTCAATGGCTCTATCAGCATAACATTTCCGTACCCGTTGATGTGGCGGTCACGGGGTTTGACGACATCCTAGAGGCGCAATTTACAGCTCCCCCATTGACGACGGTTCACGTACACAAGCAGCTTATGGGCGAATTGGCAGCCGAACGCATTGTCAAACGCATCGAAAACGAGAATGAAGTGCCGCTGTTCATCGAGACGCCCACCCACCTCGTGATTCGCCGGTCATGCGGCGGATAGCGTGACCCGCGAGGGATCACGTTTTTGCGCCGCACGACTC
>JBBQRJ010000150.1:0-10003 GCA_038214955.1 Aggregatilineales bacterium
TATCTGCTGCCCCGCTGTGCTTTTCAGGTCAAGTGTGATGCTGCGCTTGTTGCGGTTCACGCTGAGGTAATACGCGCTGAATCGTTCGCCGTGATGTTCCAGCCAAGGGGGTCCCCATTGGCGCGTTTCGTCGCCGCGCACGGGGTCTTCCACCTTGATCACATCTGCGCCCATGTCGGCAAGCAGCATGGTACAGAAGGGTCCCGCCAGCACCCGCGTGAAATCGAGTACCCGAACGCCGCTTAGTGCGCCCAATCAAACCCTTTCCAGATGTGCAAATAATTTTCTTCATGTTTGCTAAAGCCCACCTGCGCGTAAAAAGTGACGAGACTATTTTGTGTCGTGAGTGCGATCTCTTGCACATGCGACAGGCGCCCTAGCAGACTCCGCATGAGCGCCAAGCCGACTCCCTGCCCCCGCATTGATTCATCAACGATCACATCTTCGATGAAAGCGCGGAACAGGTCATCGGTGACGGCGCGGGCAAACCCGACCAGTCGATTACCCTGCCATGCGCCCACACAGACGGAATTTTTCAGGATGATTTGGATTTCGGCAATCGTGCGTGTTTTTGTCCATTCAGGTTGTGCGAATAGTCTCAGCAGTTCGTCAGGCGGAATCGGGCGGGTGAAAGAATACTCGATTTCCATAGGTTGCATCCACAGTTGAAGCGATACACCGATTGTAACCTGTCAAAGAGGTGTTTGCGCCCCTCCCTGAATTCGGGGGACAGGGCAGTTTTAATAATCGGAAGTGTTGAGAATGTGCCGCCCGACGCTCAAAGCATCGGGCTATGGGAAGTAAGCCCCGTGAACGGGGCTGAGTAGCCCTCTTTAGAGGGCTTACAGGCTTTTAGGGTAGGCGGAGGCTTTAGCCTCTGGTGGCAAAAACCAACCGTTTGTTAAAACTGTCCTGTCCCCAACTCCGTTCGGAGAAGGATGAGGTTCTTTATATTATTCTGCGCTCACCCTAATGCTTTCTATCCCGTAATAAATTGCCGCGCATTCGTTGATCCAATAGGCGGGGTCGTTCATCAAGTCTTCTAACCCCGTCCGCGTAGCAAGATCGACCTCAAGCGGCGCAATGACCACCTGCGATCCCGGTTCAGCATTGCGAATGAGGGCTTCGCGGGCGTCCCACTCTGCCGCGTACTGCGCTAACGTGGGGACAAGTTGGACTAGTTTCACACTCGTGAGCAGGGGCGCAATCACCAGCACGGCGATCACCCATGTAACCCGCACTCGCGGACTCACCCGAATATGTATCGTTGTGCTGAACAACACCAGCGTGCAAACGAACGCGAATTGTGCCATAGAATACGTGCGGGCTGGCGGTGGCACCGATGTCGCGTAGAGTGCCGGAAGATTGAAGGCGACGATCAGCCCGAAGCCAACCAGCAAAATCAACCAGCGAGACAGTTTATACCGGGGCGTTTCGCCTGTATTGAGCAACGAGGGCAGAAACAGCGCCGCGATCACCGCACCCGGCGAGAAATAAGCAGCAGAGGCGGCGATAAATCCGGCGGCATACAGCAAGGATTGTGTTGCCAATGGGAGCAGATCATGGGTGGGTACAAAGAGGCTTTGTCGATAGGTATTTCCCGGCGCGAGTACCATAATGACTAAGGCGATAATCGCGGTGATCAACCCCACTGACAGCAGTTTTCTTGCCCGTGACTGCCTGAACACGAACAGGAGTCCCCCGAAAAGTACAATTTGCATAACCGCGTAAGGCTCGGAGGATGCACCCGCTGCAAACGAAAGCACCCCCGCACAGACGAGCATCCAAACCGTTGACCGTTGATAGCTTGACCGAAGCGCGAGCGCACAAAACAGCGTGAGCAGCACCAGCGGAAACGTATACGGAAAGACCGCCGAAATCCAGTACAGCGAATGATGAATCTGCGGCGTGCCTGCCAGTGTCGCATACAAGATCAACGCGGCGATGATCAACAGGTAAAGGCGTTGAACGTTCTTATTCTCATCCTGATTCTCGTTCGCATTCGTCGCGCTGTTGACGTGTTTCATTTCGTTCACGAGCCACCACAGCGCCAGCAGCCAGACGATCACCAGCACGGCGGGGAACACTTGTGCAAATGGCACGCCAATGAGCATGGCAGCACCCCCCGTTACAATTTGAGTGAGTCTGCCAAACCATCGTTGATAGTAGTGGTCAATGCTGCCCAGAAAACCATACTCTATAGGGATAGAGGCGTAGCAGTAATCATCTGCCATCAGACGGCTGAAAACCCCAAGCAGACAGTAGAGCAATATAGGTAGTGCAAGTCCGACGATTGCTATGCGAAACAATGTGGCGGGTCGCGCAAAAAACATAAGGTTAGAGTTCCGTCGTAATCAAGCTGACGCTATTTTACCCTTAAATCCTTTGTAGAATGATTTGCGTCTGTCGTGGCGTCTATAAATAGGTTTTATCGTTTTTGGGGGTGTCTGTTTATGTCGTTACCAATACGCCGTGTGTCGATGATCTCGTTTCATACTTGCCCGCTGGCACAGCAAGAGGGCAAAGAAACGGGCGGGATGAATGTCTATGTGTACGAACTTTCCCGCCAACTTTCCCGGCAGGGGATCGCCGTTGATGTTTTCACGCGCAGTCAAGACTCGCTGCAACCTTATATCGTGCAGGTTGATCCGTTGTTCCGCGTGATTCATGTTCCGGCGGGTCCTGAAAGCCCCGTCCCGAAAAAACAGTTGATCCAATATTTACCTGAATTTGTGGCGAATGTCCTCCAATTCGTCGCAGATCAGGGTATCCAGTATGATGTGATGCACTGTCACTACTACCTGTCCGGCTTGATCGGGCTGGAAATTCGCCGTGTGACTCCCATGCCCATGATCATGACTTTTCACACGCTGGCGCTTATGAAAAATTTGGTCGCCCGTGATGAATTGGAACGCGAAGAAGGTGATCGCATTGACGCCGAATTTCTGCTCGTCAGCGAGTCCGACGCGGTGATCGCGCCCAGTGAGAGCGATAAAGGCTACTTACAGTATTTGCTTGAAGCCAACCCTGACCGCGTGACCGTCATCCCGCCGGGGGTTGATCTCGACAATTTCAAGCCGATTGATCACAGTGAGGCGCGAATAAAACTCGGCATGAACCCCGCCGATCAACTCATCCTGTTTTGCGGGCGCATCGAACCGCTGAAGGGGATCGATATGCTGCTCTACGCCATGAAGATCATGATCGAGCAAAACCCCGACCTCAACGTGTGCCTGTGGATCATCGGCGGTAATGTGTCGCAGCCGCCGTCACAGTGGTCAAAAGAACTCCAAAAACTCGAAAAACTACGCCATTTGCTTCGTTTGACTCCGCTGGTACGATTCGCGGGGCAGCAGCCGCAGGAAATTTTGCCGTATTATTACAATGCCGCTGATGTCGTCGTCATGCCGTCGCATTACGAGTCGTTTGGCATGGCGGCAGCCGAGGCGATGGCGTGCGGCACGCCGATCATCACCACCAATGCGACGGGCATTTCCAGCCTCATCGATGGCAAACATGATCTGGTGATCACTTCGGTGAATAACCCGTTACTGTTGGCGTCACAAATGGCACGTTTGCTCACAGACCGCGTACAGCACGATCAAGTCAGTGAGCAAATGCTCAACACCGTACAGGATTTGAATTGGACGACTGTCGCAGGGCGCGTGGTCGAAGTCTATGAGGCAACCTTAGAACATGAGCGATAAAAACTGGTACATCTTTCGGCACGGACTCGCTACCCTCAGCAAGCGCGGCTACGGTGATCAAATTCGCACGGCGCAAGTGCTTCCCGAAGGGATTCCGCCCGTGCAGCGATTGGCACGTTATCTTGATATTTGCGCCTACGATTGGGGCGTGCGCTCCGAGTTTCTGCGCTGCGCCCAAACAGCCGACATCGTAACCGTGATCACGGGGCGGACGTTCGTCACCGATGCGCGTTTGAATGAGCGCGTGGAAGAACCTTTCGATACCATCCGTGACCGTGTGAAAGCCTTCATTGATGAAATGGAAAAAACGCCGCATCAACATATCTGGGTATGCACACATGGCATTGTGATCGCCGCGCTGCGGAGTTGGCTCGTGCGCGGTGAATTCAGCCGCCAGTACGAAAACGACTACATCCAACCCGGCGAACTGCTTAAAATTGCGCCCGAAGGCGTCGATGTGGTCAAGTTTGAAGTTTTAGTTTAAAACGTGATGCACTTCACGTGGATTATGCTGTTTGTCGCTCTGTTGATCACGAGCAGCGCCTGTTCACAGGTTGAGCCGCCTCAGAATGTGCCAACCGTTGAGTCAGCGTTGGTCGGTTTGACGTTCACGGGCGGCAATGCCGATTGGACGCCCGTTATGCGCGAATTTGACGGTGTGCCGATGGTGCTTGTACCGGCGGGCTGTTTCATGATGGGCGAAAATCCGCAAAGCACCGACGAACAGCCCATGAACGAGGTGTGTTTTGATTCGCCGTTCTGGATCGATCAGTATGAGGTCACACAGGCGCAGTTTGAACAATTCGGCGGTGTGAAATCAAACCCCAATCAGTTTGAAGGCGCGAACCGTCCTATCGAGCAAATGACATGGTTCGAGGCAGATCGTTACTGTCGAGATCGGCGCGGCGGACGTTTGCCCACTGAAGCTGAATGGGAATATGCTGCACGCGGAGTCGATGCGTGGGAATACCCCTGGGGTGGGGGTTGGGATGCTAACAAAACCGTGTGGGATCGAGCCATGAGCGAGGGTACAGCGGACGTAGGCAGTCTCCCGGCGGGTGCATCATGGGTGGGTGCATTCGACCTCAGCGGCAACGTGTGGGAATGGACACATTCGCTGAACCTGCCTTATCCGTTTCATGCCGACGACGGACGCGAAGCCGATACCGCCAGTCGCTTCGACGTTTTCCGTATCATACGGGGTGGGGCATGGTTCAACGGCTATACGGGGTTTCCGCGTAGCGGCAACCGCGCATGGCGTGACCCCGGTTTTATCGCCAACAGTATTGGCGTTCGCTGCGCGGGATAACACTTTCCCCCTCATGCCCCAATGTGCTACACTGGACATAGGTTAGACCGAAAGGAAATGCGTGCAGCTTTCGTCTCAAGAGATTGCCCTCATTATTCTCATTGTAGTCGCGCTGCTCCTCATCATTTCTGGAAAAGTGCGTGCCGATTTAGTCGGCATTTTGATCATCGTTACGCTGCCATTGACAGGCATCATCACCGCCGAACAAGCCATCTCCGGTTTCAGCCGCTCCGCCGTCATTACGATCATTGGCTTATTCATCATCTCGCAAGCCCTCGAAGATACGGGCATTGTGCAGTGGATTGCTGCCCGCATGAAAACCATCGGCGCGGGGTCACAGGTGCGGCTGATCGCGCTGTTTATGCTGGTTGGCGCGGCGCTGTCGCTGGTGATGAACAACATTGCGGCGGGCGCGGTGCTGCTTCCGGCGGCGGTACAGGTGGCGCGTGAATCGAACGTGCCGCCCTCCAAAATTTTGATCCCGCTGGCGTATGGGACTCTGCTTGGCGGCATGGCGACCTACTTCACGACGGCGAACATCATCATGAGCGGCATTTTGCGCGACAGCGGCGCAGAGTCGCTCGGTATGCTCGATTTCATTCCTACGGGCGGCATGATCGCGCTGGCGGGCTTTGCCTACATGCTGTTGATCGGGCGGCGCTTGCTGCCTACCAACGAATCATCGGCGCAAACTGCCAGCGCCTATATGCTGTCTCAAAGCCTCTACAACGCCTACCAGTTGGATGAACGCTTATGGGAAGTGCGCGTATTACCCGGCTCACGTCTCGCCCATGCTATGCTCGAACAAAGCCAGATCGGACAAGCGTTGGGGCTGACCGTGCTGGCGATCTGGCGTGGACACAAAGCACTCCTCAACCCTGAACCGTCCGAAATGCTCCTCCCTCAAGATTATCTCGTCATTTTGGGGCGCGAAGACCGCGTGTCGCTCATGCACGATTGGGGCGTGGAGATCGGGCGTCCTGATGCAAGGTCGAACGGCAAGCGAGACTACACGGTTGACCTGACCGAAGTCGTCATCCCGCCGCGCTCCAGCGTCATCGGTACGACGCTCACCGAGAGCCGTTTTCGCGGCAAATTCCACCTGACCGCTGTCGCCTTGTGGCGCGAAGGGCGCAGTTACCGTACCGATGTCGGCAAAATGCCGCTGCAAGTAGGGGACGCCATTCTCATGGTCGGGTCGCCCGGAAAGATCAAGTCGCTGGCACAGGAACGCGATTTTATGGTACTGCAAAGCGGACACCGCTATCGTCCGCCGCTCCCGCAAAAAGCGCCGTTCGCGCTGGCGATCACGATTATCGTCCTGCTGGTATCCATCTTCGAGATCATGCCCTCTGCCGAAGCCATGCTGTTGGGCGTGGCGGCGCTGGCGTTGACAGGCTGTATTAGCTTGGATGAAGCCTATCGAGCGATTGAATGGCGCGTCGTATTCTTGATCGCCGGAATGCTCCCGATCAGCATTGCGTTGATCAACACGGGCTTGGCAAATCGCCTCGGAGAACTCATCGTTGTAGGTGCAGCACCGTTCGGCGCGGCGGTTTTGATCGCGGCGTTGTTCCTGTTGACGGTTGTCGTCACACAATTGATCGGCGGGCAGGTCGCCGTGTTGATGGTCGGCTCAATTGCGGTGACGGCGGCAATCCAGATGGGCATCAACCCGCAAGCCGTCGGCGTCGCTGTAGCGATTGCCTGTTCGGTATCCTTCCTCACGCCTATCGCGCATCCGGTCAATGTATTGATGATGGGTCCCGGCGGTTACAAGCCAAGCGATTTCTTGAAAGTCGGCTTAGGCATGACCCTTGTTGCGTTTATGACCCTCATGATCGGCATGAAGTTGTTCTGGGGAATCTAACTTCACATTCTCAGTTGATCAGCGCATAAATCTGATCCGCGTAATCCAACGTTGTATTACAATGAGATAAAGAAAACGTGATTTGGCTGAGGGCGTACTGATGGACAAATCGAATACCTTTGATGTTGGACGCGCCGTCTTAGAGGATTACCTTGCTGGCACGTCACTTCCAACGCGCTTGGATGTTGCAACCAGCGAACCCCTCATCGCGGGGCGGCTTCCCCTCGATGCACCGCTGCTCACCTTTGAAACGGACGGCGTGTTGTACACCTTTCCCATGTCGGTTGTCCTCTCCTATAACGTCATTCAAGGAGACTTTGATCAACCCTGGGTGATGACCTTTTGCAACGCCTGTAACACGGGCATGGTCTTTGATCCGGTTGTGGATGGGCGAAAGCTCCATTTCAATCGGCGCGGCAGCTACGATGGGTTGTTGATCATCTGGGATCAAGAAACGAATTCGTACTGGCAGCACATCACCGGAGAATGTCTATTCGGGTCAAGTGCGGGTCAACAGCTCCGGCAAATTGCGAATACACGGCAAATGCGAGTCGCAGAAGCCTTAAATCACCCCCAACCGATGCTGCTCACCAGCCCGCTAACGCCAGAACAAGAAAAACATTCGCGTTTTGCCGAGAAAATGCGCCACAAGCCCGAAATAGCCGAACCCATGATCATGGCGACTCTGGCGAGCGAAGACACCCGCCGCCCGCGCTTTGAGCTAGGACTCGGCGTATGGGATGGCAAAATGAGCATCTTTTTCCCGCTGGTGTTCATGCATACCCACGATAACGCCCGCATCGTAGATTTTAACGGGCTGCGAATGCTGGTGTATCATGCGCCGGAAGCCGTATCCCCTGTTGCCGTCTACGTTGACGACTCGATCAAAACAGCCTACTGGGAAGGGGATGTGCTGCGTCTGAACGGCGGTGCGTATATCAAGCATGATATGTTTTATCGCGCAGATGGACGTTCTAAACCGCTCAATTGTCCTCATCAACTGCTGATGCGCTGGTACGGGTTCGCTGCGACGTTTCCCGGCTGCGGAATCCCCCGCGTTTAGCTGATGCAATGTCGCGCAGGGTGTGGGGCGTGCTGTATCGCCCCTTCAATTTCATCACCCATTCCCGGTATGCCAGATGGCAAACCAGCGGGGGTAAGCTGTATCCAATTGACGGACGACAACCGCTGTAAAATCTTTGGCTTGCCCGAACGCCCCGAAGTATGCTCACGTTTGCACCCCAACGAGGAAATGTGCGGCACATCTTACGATCAAGCCTATAGCTACTTGATCACCCTCGAAGAACTCACCGCCCCCGATTAGCGATCCGCAAAATCCGTCTTTCGACGGATGATCGCCGCTCCCATTGAGTCGTATGACGAAGCTATCTTGTGAAAATAATCACATATGGAGTAGGTTTCATGCAGCGATTAATGAGTCCGCCACTGCTGCGCCGCGTCTACAAAGAAGAACTTGCCAATCTCGCGGCATATGTGACTCGCTCGTAAATGAGACGTTAGGTGAAGCGCAAATCCGCCCATTGACGGATGAAGTGATCGGCAAAACACGCCTATGCTGGGAATATCAGCACGTGGGGGATTTTAAGAATATGTCAACTTTCATGGCATCGTTAGAAATCACAGGGGCGGTCATTCGACCCGATGATGCAGGTTATGACGAAGCGCGTACAGCGTGGAATCTCACCGTGCATCATCGCCCCGCGCTGATCGTCGTGGCGAAGAATACGCAAGATGTTGTATCGGCGGTGCAGTTCGCGGCGAATGAAGGCTTGAGCGTTGCAGTGCAATCCACCGGACACGGGACTATTCGGCAAGCCGATCAAGACGCGCTGTTGATTCTCACCTCCGGTCTGAATCAACTACAGGTGGATGCTGAACGTCAAACCGCGTGGGTCGGCGCGGGGTTGAAATGGGGTGAGGTCGTCACCGCAGCGCAACTACACGGGCTGACGCCGCTGTTCGGCGCGTCACCGATAGTTGGTGCAGTGGGTTATACAGTAGGCGGTGGGGTAGGCTGGTTTGGGCGTAAGTTCGGCTTGGCAGTAGACAGCGTGATCCGCTTTGAAGTCGTCATATCAAACGGTGAAATCATCAACGCCAGCGCCACCGAAAATAGTGATCTATTTTGGGCGATATGCGGGGGCGGCGGCGCGTTCGGTGTCATAACCCGCATGGAGATCAAGCTCTACCCCGTGACTCAGGTCTACGGCGGAAACCTGCTCTATCCCGTTGAAGCGGCGAAAGACGTATACAGGTTTTACCGTGAATGGATTAAGACTCTGCCCGACGAATTCACCACGTCGATTGTCTTGATGAACTTCCCCAATTTTCAGTCCGTCCCCGAATTTTTGCGCGGCACAACGGGCGTGATGATTCGCGGCGCCTATGTCGGCAGCGTGCAAGAAGGCGCGGCGTATATACAACAGTGGCTCGACTGGCGTGCGCCGACGGCGAATATGTTCCAACCTATGCCCGTCAGCGAAATGCATACCATCAGCAATGACCCGGTTGATCCCGTGCCGAGCATGACAACAGGCGCGTATCTGCGTGAATTGTCCGATGCGGCGATTGACAGCATTATCCGTTATGGCGTGCAGCGGAATGGTTCAGCCCCGTTGATTTTCGTAGAGGTTCGGCACATGGGCGGCGCAATCTCTCGCATTGACTCGAATGCAAACGCTTTCAGTCACCGCGATCAGTCGCTGAACCTGTATATGGTGGGCATGACGCCCATTCCCGACACGATGACATTGTTCAAGCATTACACGCGGCAGTTCAAGCGTGATCTTACGTCGGCGCTGTCGGGTGGTGCGTATCTCAATTTCCTTGAAGGGGCAGAGGCACGGGGGCGCGTGCGCGAGGGTTATACGCCAGAAAAATTCGAGCGGCTCAAGGCGATCAAGGCGAAATACGATCCCGACAACCGTTTCGGCTACTCGTATAACATCCCCGTCAATTGATCTGATCCTCGCCCCTTCTCCGTTCGGAGAGGGGCGAGGCTTATATCCTCACCTTACGCAGATCGTTATTTCTGACCCCACCCCCGACCCCTCCCCGAATTCGAGGAGGGGAGCAAGCAGACTCCTGTTTGCTCCC
>JBBQRJ010000151.1:0-9996 GCA_038214955.1 Aggregatilineales bacterium
AATGATGCATTTGCGGCGGCACTCGATTACTTGGGTGTAAGCGCAGATGATCTGATGGAAGACCCGGAAATGCTGGCGCAAATCCTCAGCTACCATGTCATCCCCGGTCAATATTTCTTCCGCAACCTGACTGCAGGACCTGCACTGGAAACCTTGACTGGTGAAACCGTTCAGTTCGACTTGACCGATGGTCTGTTCACGGTTAACGGTGTTCGCATCTCCGACCCTGATCAACTGGCGTCGAACGGTATTTTCCATGTGATCGACGGCGTGCTGCTCCCGGCTGATATTCAGGCGGCGGCGGACGCGAACCGCGCTCATGTTCGTTTCATCCACCTGTCGCCCGACTTTGGCGCGGCGGAAATCTATGCTGATGGCGTTCTGGTCGTTGAAGGTGTCGAGTATGGCGTTGCCAGCGAGTGGATCGAAATTGCGGGTGGCGTTCTGCGCGTCGGTGTTGCTCCCGAACCGGGCGCTCGTGCCAACAACACGGGTATTGGTCGTGTTGAAGCTGGTTCGTATGTGAGTGTGGTCGTCGTGGGTTCGGGCAGTTCCATCCGTATCCGCTACATCGTGGAAGATTACACCACTCCGGCGGAAGGTCGCGCTCGTGTCAGCGTGCTGCAATCCGTCCAAAACCTCGGTGCGGTTGACGTGCTGGCGAATGGTGAGCTGTTCATCGGTGCGCTCGGCTACCCCGGTTCATTGGGTGATAACGACGGTGTGGACACGCGGGACGTTCCCGCCGCGACCTACAATATCACGGTTAACCAAGCAGGTACGACAAACCTGATCGTTGAGGGTGGCAACTTCACTTTCGATGCAGGTGGCAATTATCTGATCGTCGTGGGTGGCGCTCCCGGCAACGTCATACTGTTCGTTTACTCGACTGAACCCGCCCCGGCGGAATAAGTCTCGTTAAGTCATTCATCAAACAGGGGTGATCCTTCGGGATGCCCCTGTTTTTATTTCCCCGATTCCCCCTGATCCAATCAATGTAGGGACGCCCAACGGGGGCGTCCCATGTACGGCAAGTTAAGCCGACCCCTCCCCGAATTCAGGGAGGGGAGTCAGCAAAAGCGTCGTTTACATCGGAGGATGAGCCGGAAATAGACACTGACGGAGGGCGTTTGAGCCTCCTTTAGGAGGCTTTCTACCCCTTGCCAGAGGCTTGAGCCTCCGGCAAATCGCTTAACTTGCTGCATATGGGACGCCCAACGGGGGCGTCCGTTAACCCAATAGGGCGGACGCCCCGTTGGGCGTCCCTACGAAAAACAGGTAAGGTTGAGGATTTTAGACCGCCCCTTGATTCGCGGGGGTGTTGGGGTTCGTTGACTGTGTGACGGGGCTGATCGGTGTTGTGTCAGATGGCATGGGTTCAGCTAGGACAGCAGGCATAGACGGTGAACTTTGCGGCACAGACGCCACCGGATTTTTGCCCCATACCAAGCCCGCCAGCACTTGAGTCACATCGTCATGCAGTCGCTTACGAAATTGGCGTAGAGTCTCGTCTGGCTTCTTGCCAAAGAACGTATAGGTAAAGTTTTCCTGTATTTGTCCGGTGGGGACGACCAATTCCGGCTGCCACTCATCAATTTTTTGCCATGCGTTGTTCGCGCATTGGTCAAGCTGGAACAGAATTTGCACATCCCCATGCGCCCCGCGCAAACGCATATCCAGCGCGACAGGCAGCATAAAATTCCGTTTGCTCACACTTTTGAAAAACTCGTTGGTGAGGCGTTTGGTCGCCCCTTTGACCGCCCGCTCCGCGCCTTTTTGGTCAAGTTTGGCGCTGCGACGTACCGCGCTGTCAAGTCGGCGGGCAATCGATTTGTCTGCGACGATGGCGCTGCGATTCACGCGCCCGTACATATCGTATTGGCTGAGGCGCACAGCCGTCACACGCCAGCCTGATAATTTTTTGCCATCTGTCCCCAGAAGGCGTTTGCTTGCCGCAAATGCTCCCGGCTGACACGGCGCACCCGGCGCGTCGTTTGGCGCGTGCTGCTGCCACAACTGACGCCGTCCGGCTGTGCTGTTCTGATCGATGTAGGTATTCGCCGCATAGGGGATTTGCCACGGCGGGAAGGTTGCCGGACGCTCGAACAGCACCCGAATGATGATTGTGAACAGCCACAGCAGAATCAGCACTATTCCAACAACCGCCACCCCCATAGCGACGGTGAGCGGGTCGATGCTGTCAATATCCACTGGCAGCGTGAAGGCGGGCGCAGCCTGTGCCGCCCCTGTTTCACTGGTATTGACGGGCAGAGTCACGGTGAAACGGGCAATATTCGATCCCTCAAGCACCGCGGGAAGGTCACGCACGCCGAGCGTAGCGACCAACCGCTGTACGCTTCCCGCCGGAAACCGTGATACCGGAAACGTCAGCGTCACCGCGTAGACGTTTTCGCCTGTTGCCAGCGGTGGTACTTCTGCCGAGTCGAGTGCTTCTTCGGTGTCGGCAGTCAGCAGCCACGCGGTAACGGGCGTTTCTACTGCCTCGCCCCTGTTTCTCACCTCAAACTGGACGACGACCTCATCGCCTGTAACAACACGGGAGATATTGCGAATTTCATAGTCAATGACAATGGCTTGCTGTGCGGAAAGCGACAGCACCGTCATCCATGCGATCAATAAGGACAGAAATAGCTTTTTCATAAAAGGATACACCTTGCCGTAGGGACTTAGGCGTGCGGTCTCCCTACATGGATGGGCGGACTACTTTAACTATAGACGCAAACAGGGTTCTTTCCAAGACGTTCGCTAGGCGTTTCCCCAACGCTAGGAGACTGATTCTGCGCGGTTGATCACGTTTACAAGGTTAGTTTACACATGAGACCGATCTGTGACCGAACCGTGACCGCTTTCGGGGTTTTGAGGGGGTCGCTTTTGAGATGCTGAGGTCATTGACCGATGCACTTCTTAAGGGAGACACAACCCCATGAAGCAACCCATGTTCAGCGATGGACGCCCCCCACTGCCGCCACCCGGCGCAGTCAGCCGCTAGAAAAGACGATGGCTCACCACTGGTGAGCCGTTGTCTTTTATTCCTATTATCTGCTCATGTTTAAAACTTCACAGTGTAGTATAATGATGACTACAGAGCAACTAACACTGAGGAGCTAACATCAATGATGCAGTCTGACGGACGCCCTCCTATTCCCCCGCCCGGATGTCCCCAAACTCACCACCTTCCACACGCTTGCGCCAGCTCACAATCCATTTGAGCATATCTTCCTGTGCAGGAGATTTCTCTAGGCGTCTGGTCAAGCCTTCTGCGCCGCGCAAAAACTTACGCGCCACGCGAGGATTACCCGCCCGTGCTTCAAGCCGACCCAACGCAAATTTGATCGAGGCAGAACCGAAATTGTTGAAATTCCAGCGATATTCGTCTAGCACGTCTTGAAGGGCTTCCCGCGCTTCATCGAACTTGCCTAGCATTGTCCACGCCAAGCCTAAACCGTGTTTTGCGAGGATGATCATGTAAGGCATATCAAGTTCCTCAAACATGAATTTTGCCCGCAAATACAGCGATTCGCTTTCCTCAAAACGCTGCTGCTCGTAACGCAAGCCCGCTAATTCAGATAGCATGTAACCGAGACGCCGATCCGAGTTTACGCCATCCATCATCTGGAGAGCAGCAATGGTAAATTCTTCCGATGCGTCCATTTCATTCTTCAAACGATGAGACACGCCCAACATCAGCAGCGCCCGCGTTTTGTAGGTCATATCGCGCAGTTGGTCAGCCATGCTGAAGGCGATGTTCGCATGTTCTATCGCCTGAGTCAATTCTTGTCGAAAGTTGTGCATGTAAGCGATGGTCAAATGCACTTCTGCCGCTAAATGTCGATTTTCGCTGAACTGGACGAGCAGCAGCGTATGATCGATCAGATCAGTTGGCATTCCCTCGAAATGGCGGAAAGACAACGCCTGTAGGATACGCAAATAGGCTTGGAGTTGTGCATCTATTTCATTCGCCTCTCCAGCATATTCCAGCGCGGCGTCCAGATGGGCGTAGGTGCTGCGAATATCCCCCTTAAGCGGGTAGAACATTGCCATTGCACCGGCGATCTGCGCCAAAAGATTCGGGTCTTTCAATTCCATCGAACGCAGCAGGGCTTGAAATGTGCGATCCAGCGGCTCTTTATAATCATCTGTGAGCATCATACTGGGGATCATGTTGACGAACGCTCGTATGGCGCGGGGGATGAGCAAATCGTCATCAAGGGCGGCACGATACACTTTATGAACACAGTCCAAGTTAGCGACTATCCAGCGGGTATCGTTCACATGCGATTCAATAGTCGTCAAAAGGGTAGGTAGATCAGAGCCATCGTTCGGAGGATTGTAGAACAACAGGTTATCAGACATAATTTAGTGAACGCTCACAACTCAACGTGGACGGGGAGAATAATAGATCGCTGAACTGACCCTCAGCGCCGATGGTGTTCATAATTTTTTATTACGCTCAAGTTAGACAAAGGCAAACACGAATGACGGATTATGCAGTGACATGATCCCAAACAGTTTGCATACAGATCAATATATAAACACAATTTCATATTTTGATCAATGGCTGTAGGTAGGGAGAAATTGGTTACATTTCTCCCTATTGCAAATTTTACCGATGAACTGATTTGACTAACGGGGATTTATTCGAAGCGCCAGACGCCGCCATTGAAACTGGTGAAGTACAATTCTCCATCGTCGTCTTCGCCAAACGAACTGATCGATTCATTGGTTGACGCAATCAGGATGTCGTTTACCCATTCGCCCGACTCATCACGGTAGGCGTACCACATGCGACCCGACGAGAAATCTGCGTAAAGATAAACGCCTTGCAAGGCGGGAATCAGGTTTCCCCGATAGACAAAACCGCCTGTGACCGAACTGCCCTGATTATGGGGATATTCCGCGAACGGCATGACCACATCCGACGGAGCGGGGAGTCCGCTGTAGGCGTGCGTCCCCTCAAGCAAATTCCAACCGAAATTCGCGCCACTTTCGCCCGCCGCGAGAAAACTGACTTCTTCATAGGCGTTTTGACCCACATCGCCAATGTAGAGATCGCCTGTTTCGCGGTCAAAGCTGAATCGCCACGGGTTACGCAACCCATATACCCAAGCCTCTGGCGCTCCGTCTGCGCCGTCTGCGAACGGGTTATCCGCCGGGATGTCATAGGGTTCAGCCGAGTCTACGTCAAGCCGCAGGATTTTGCCGAGCAGCGAGAACGTATTTTGACCGTTGCCCTCAGGATCGCCCCCCGAACCGCCATCACCCATGCCGATGTACAAATAGCCATCCTGACCGAACACCATAGGTCCCCCGTTGTGATTAGGGTAGGGCTGGGTGACGTGCAGAATCAAAAATTCGCTGTTGGGATCAGCCACATTGGGGTCGTCCGCACTCACACTGTAGCGGGCGACAATCGTATCCCCATTGGGGTTATCGCTGTAGTTGACGTAGAAGTAGCCGTTTTCCTCGTAATTGGGGTGGAACACCAGCCCCAATAAGCCCTGTTCATTGCCCTCTGTGGTGATTCGTGGCGCAATGTCGAGAAAAGGCTCATCGAGGACTTGCCCGTCTTGAATAATGCGAATTGCGCCGTATTGCTCCACCACGAACAAGCGCCGGCTGTCATCTCCCGCGCCCGTCACGTACAGCGGACGACTGAAATCGTCCGCCACCAGCACGAGATCAAAAGTGTCCTCTGTTGGCGGCGTGATCGCTTCTTGCGCGGTCACGCTGGAAACCGTGAACATGATTAACAGCAGGATCACAAGTCGTTTGAACATATTTATCACCTTTAGATAAGCCGTTTTTGTCTTACTGTCCTGATGGAATGACGCCAAGCTGCTGCATCAACGAGAAGGCGTCGATCTCTGCCCAACGTTCTTGGATTTTGCCGTCTTGCAGTTTGAGGATGTCCATGCCGGTCACGTGAACGGGCTTGCCCGTAGCGGGGATGCCCATCATTTCGCCCGTGTGTGTGCCGTCGCCGTGCCAGCGCAGATACGTAAAATCGCCTTCACCGATCACCTCATCAACGATGACTTTCAGGTCGGGGAAGGCGCTGCGGAAAACCATCAACACCATCTTGTGTCCTTCCAGACCGGGCATGGGTGCGGGGAAGGGCGTATGTTCCACTAAATCGGGTGCAATCAGTTCGTCAGCGAGAGTCACATTGCCTTCGCCCCACACTTCAGCACTGAATCGGCGTGTCACTTCTTTGTTATGTTCAACGGACATGAGATTCTCTCCTGAAACTAAAGTTGAGTTTCGAGTTAAAAAAGGTGATGCTGAACAACATACGACGCATTGTAACGGTTATCGGCTCATGGAAGCAACCATGATGATGGCTTATCTGTAGGGACGCGATTTATCACGTCCCATGTACGGCAAGTTAAGCCCACCCCACCCCCAACCCCTCCCCGAATTCAGGGAGGGGAGCAAACAAAAGCGGCATTTGGAGCGGGAATTTGAGCCTCCTTTAGGAGGCTTTTTAGAACTAGCCGGAGGCTTTGAGCCTCTGGCGACCCCCAAACGAAACTTTTTCTGAGGCAGAAACCCCTTAACTTGCTGCATATAGGACGCCATTCACGGCGTCCCTATAGATAGCTACTTTTAGATGGGTTTTACGGTGTGGCGATACCCATCACCAACCGATCCGCGTTGAGGTAGTGCCGCGCTGTCGCTAGAATGTCGTCGCGGGTCACGCTGTAGATCATGTCGCGGTAGTTGACCAGATAGTCCAGCCCGCGCCCGTACAACTCCATGTTGTGCAGCGTATCCCCGATACCCTCATTACTCTCTAGCTGTAAAGGTAAATGTCCGGTGAAGTAGGCTTGATTATCTGCTAAATCATCCTCGCTGACGGCTTCTTCGGTCATGCGGCGAACTTCATCCGTGATTTTCTGGATCGCCAGATCGATGTTTTCCGGGTTGACGCCCGCGACCACATGCCAAGGGAGCGGCGCTAATCCGCCTTCGACCTGACTGTAAGCGTAGTAGGCTAGTCCGCCTTGTTCGCGCACACTTTTACCGATGCGACCCATCATGCCGAACTGCCCTAAGACGCTGTTTGCCAACTGCGCCGCCGTGAAATCGGGGGCATGGCGGGAGGGTCCCAGCGTGCCGAGGACAATATCCGCCTGAGATTTACCCGGCAGCGTGATGACCGTGCGCTTGCTTTCGGTGATGGGGGCAACGTCGGCGGGTGCAATTTGATCCGGCTGATCAGGATTATTCCAATCTCCGAAGCGTGCGCGGATCAGTTCTACGGCGTCCGCCGCCTTGATCGCGCCCACCACGACGATGATCATGTTTTTGCCGCCGTAATGCCCCTTGTGGAAAGCGGTGAGATCAAGCGCGGTGAGGGTTGGCACGCTTTCCAGTGTGCCGCGAGTCGGCGCGTGGTAGGGATGCCCTTCGGGGTAAAGCGTTTCGTAGAAAGCGCGTCCCGCCCGATAGCGTGTATCCTGTGAGCGAATTTGCAAGCTGGTCAGCGTTTCGCCGCGCAAGCGATCAATGTGCGTTTCGGGGAAGGTGGGGTTACGCAGCACATCTGCCAGCACGTCAAGGACGTTAGGCAGGTCTTCTGCCAGTGACTTCCCTGATATGTTGGTGCGATACCAGCCGCCACCCACGCTGATGTCTGCGCCTACGTCTTCGAGCGCCTCATGGATGGTCGTGAAATCGCGTGTGCGTGTGCCGCGCATCAAGGCGACAGCGGTCATCGCGGATAACCCGTTTTTATGGGCGGGTTCGTAGGCGCTGCCCACTTGCAGCGATCCTGAAATGATCACCGACTCAGCGGCAAAATTTTCGTAGACGAGGATAGTGATCCCGTTGTCCAAGACCACGCGGGTGATGTTCTGTGCGCTAGGCAGTGTCATTCGTCGAACTCCTCATAGTCGTCCTCGTCGCCTTCCGCCGTGACCGGGACGAAGTAACCCACTGTCCGGTTTTGGGGACGCAAATACATCTGCGCGACTTCATGCACATCTTCCAGCGTGACCGCTTCAAGGCGGGCAAGGTAGCCCTCAAACCAGTTGTAGCTGTCGAAGCTCTCTGCGAATGCCAGCCAGAATGCTTGTGTGGTGATTCGTTCGGTGCTGTAGGCGAACAGCGCCCGCGCTTGTTTCTTCGCCCGTGCTAATTCGCGTTCGGTGATGTCACCCTCGCGCAGTCGATCAATTTCACGGTAGAGCGCCGACTCAACTTCTTCCGGGTCGCGTCCCTCACGCAGAGTCAAACTGATCGTGTACAGGAAGGGATCAACGGTTTGCGTCATGCCGCCGTCAACGCCCGCCGCGAGTTCGGTTTCCACCAGCGCCTTATACAAACGGCTCGTCTTGTTGTCGATTCCGCCGCCGCCCATGCTGTCTGCACCACACAGGATGCTGTTCAGGATTTCCATCTTGAACCAGTCGGGGTGATTTGCCGCCGGGACGTGATAGCCCACTTCGATGAATGTGCCACGTCCGGGACGTTCCACACGCACGCGCCGCTCACCCATTTGATCGGGTTCGGGGCGGGCGAATAACTTGGGCTGTTCTCCGGCAGGAATAACGCCGTAGAGCGCCTTGATCTTTTCGAGCATTTCCGCGCTGTCGAAGTCGCCCACCGCAACGGCAATCGCGTTATTGGGGACGTAATGCCGCTTGTAGTGGTTGTATAGATCATCACGGGTCATGGTTTCAAGATCGGTCATATCCCCGATGATCTCATGATGATAGCCATGCACGCGGAACGCCGCGCCCTGCACTTCTTCGGTCAGCCAGAACGTAGGCGAGTTTTCCGCGCCCTGTCGCTCAGAAATGATCACTGTGCGCTCGGAATCGACCTCTTTGGGGTCAAACTTCGCGTTGATCATGCGGTCAGCTTCAAGCCGTAACGCGAGATCAACGTGTTCGGCGGGGAGTGTTTCGTAATACGCCGTATAATCGAGGAACGTTTGCGCGTTCCAACTGCCGCCCAAACGATCAATTGCCTTGTCTAAAGCACCCGGCGGGAACATATCTGTCCCCTTGAAAAGCATGTGTTCGACCCAGTGAGAGACGCCCGTTGTCCCTGTCCGCTCGTTGCGGCTGCCCACACGGTACAACACCCACCAGCTAATGATTGGCGCGGTGTGGACTTCTTTCAAAATCACCACCAGCCCGTTATCGAGGACGTGCCTCGTGACGCTGCTCACACTGTCGCTCCTTCAAAAAAATTCCAATGCTAAGGCTTATTTTAGTTCGATTGTGTTAGGAATGCATTGGCACTTGAATTGAATTGGCGACTCGGTGAACATACAAGGACGAAGTACAAGTTAAAAGTCAAAAGTTAAAAGTCGAAAGTGGATGGCGCTTTTGGGATGTCTAAAGTCAAGTGGACGGCATATATGCTGTCCCTACAAGACAGTTCTTGCGTAGAGACGCGATACATCGGGTTCGGCTGATGATAGACACTCCCTTGTTTTTACTTTTAACTTTCTACTTTTAACTTTTAACTACCGAGACGCATAGGGTTTGCCCCTAACGGATGTGAGTGAGGTTATGTATGAAAATCGGCGTATTGGCGCTGCAAGGCGCATTCATTGAACACGAGAAAATGCTCAGGCAGGTGGGGGCGGAACCCGTACAGGTACGTTTACCCGGTCAGCTTGATGAGTTGGACGGGTTGATCATTCCCGGCGGTGAAAGCACAACCATCGGCAAGATCGCCGCTGAATATGGCTTGATCGAGCCGCTGCGCCAGTTCGCGCAAACGCGCCCGACATGGGGAACGTGTGCGGGTTTGATCTTTCTGGCAAAGGACATCGGCATAGATCGCCAGCCGATTCTGGGTTTGATGGATATAAAAGTCAATCGCAACGCTTTCGGACGGCAAATCGACAGCTTTGAGACGGATTTGCCGATCAAAGGGCTGGACTCGCCGTTTCATGCGGTGTTCATCCGTGCGCCGCTGGTGACAGAAGTCGGGCAGGGCGTAGACGTATTAGCGACC
>JBBQRJ010000152.1:0-9977 GCA_038214955.1 Aggregatilineales bacterium
GACGATGCTGGAAACCGTCGAACCGCTGTAACCGTAGGGACGCGCCGTTGCGCGTCCGCTGTTTTGTGAAATGTAATTGGACGCGCAATAGCGCGTCCCTACGATGAATCGGTGAGGTTACTTCCCCTCTTTGTCATACGGGACGCCGTCGGCTTTAGGCGCAACTGCCCGCCCCACCAAGCCCGCCAGCACCACAATCGTGATGAGATAAGGAACCATCTGCAAGAACTGATTCGGCACAGGCACGCCTAAAAACTGAAACCGCTGACCGAGCGCGTCGGAAAAGCCGAACAACAGCCCCCCCGCAAACGCCCCGAACGGCGTGTATTTGCCGAAGATCATGGCGGCAAGCGCGATAAACCCGCGTCCGCTGGTCATGTTGTCGTCAAACGAGCCGCTGGTTTCCAGCGAGAACCACGCCCCCGCCAAGCCCGCGATTAACCCACCGATGATCACGTTGATCCAGCGGTTGCGAATGACGTTGATCCCCAACGAATCGGCGGCGCGGGGATTTTCCCCGACAGCGCGAGTCCGTAACCCCCAACGGGTGTAGAACAAGACGACATGCGTCACGATTAACAGGATGAACATGCCGTAGAAGATCGGGCGACCCTCGAACAGCACATCGCCTACCACCGGAATATCGGACAGCACCGGAATTCTGATCGCTTGTAGGGTTTCGCGTCCGGCATCCGACGAGAGCAAAATTTCACGGCGCATGAACGATGTTAAGCCGATGGCGAGAATATTGATCACCGTGCCGCTCACGACTTGATCGGTCTTGAAGGTGATCGACAGCCACGCATGAAGCACAGACATCAGCCCGCCCGCAAGGACGGCAACCACAACGCCGAGCAACTGGGCGACATAGATACTCGTACCGCTTGCCGCCAGCAGGGTCATAGCCACAAAACCGAAACACGCGCCCGCCAGCATCATGCCTTCGATAGCGATATTGACCACCCCCGAACGTTCGCACCAGATACCCGCAATCGCGCCTAAGACGATAGGAGTCGCAAGGCGCACACTAACTTGCAGCATCACGGTGATGTTGGTGCTGTTGCCCGCCGCTGCCACGATCAGCACGGTGGGGATGAGCAGCAGCCCATTGATCGCCAACCAGATCGACTTAATGCGCGGGTTGATGGGCAGCAGAGTCGCAATGCCACCCAACACATAGAGCAGCATCACGACGATCATATAGGCGCGTGTGGGGATAATCCAAACCGCTGGTGTTCCGTCGGGCAGATTAAAGCCAAACGTCAGGCGGGTGGTCACATCCCCTGCGACATTTTGCGCCCCGAAAAACATCCATATGCCAATGGCGATGAAAAACAGCGCGAAGATGCCCAGTCGTGTCACTTTGAAGTTGTCGCGCCAGCTCGCAGGGCGGGTAGAAGGAGTAAATGTGTTAGGTGTCGTTGTTGTCATAGTTTTCTCTGGCAAGTTAAAAGTTAAAAGTCGAAAGTTAAAAGTTTTTAGGGACAACCTAAAACGGTGCTGTAGGGGCGGGGCAATGTCCCCGCCCGTTGACACGGGCGACCACGTTGGGTTTTGCGTGTCAAGTTAAGGGGTTTCTGCCTCAGAAAAAGTTTCGTTTGGGGGTCGCCAGAGGCTCAAAGCCTCCGGCTAGTTCTAAAAAGCCCCGTAAACGGGGCTCCAATTCCCGATCCAAACGCCCTGTGAGTCCCCTGAAGGGGACTTTTTACCCTTGCCGGAGGCTTGAGCCTCCGGCAAATCGGCTTATCTTGACGCGAAAGACCACGTTGGGTCGCCCCTACAATTGATCATCTATGTTCGGTTTGCGCTCACTTTTAACTTTCCCCTTTTAACTTTTGACTGTCTTTTTAGCCCCCCCAACCTTTCGAGAATGTGCCGACCTGCTTGTCTGATGGAGCGGGGACGCGCCACAGGTAGCGAATAATCACATCAGCGGCGATGAACATGATGATCAACGCCTGAATCACTCTCACGAGATCAATGGCAATATCGGCGCGAATTTGCATCAAGCCCGCGCCCGTTAACATCGACCCCCACAGCAAGCCCGCAAAGATCATACTGCGCGGATTTTTGCGTGCCAACAGCGCGACGGCAATCCCGTCAAAGCCTAAGCCGCTGAAAAAATCGGGTTGCAAAAAGCCAAAGCGGGAAACCTCAATCGACCCCGCCAAGCCCGCCAGCGCCCCACTGATCGCCATCGCTAAAATGATGTTGCGCTTGACGTTCATGCCAGCATATTTGGCGGCGTCCGGGTTTTCGCCCACTGTGCGAAGTTCAAAGCCGAGCGTTGTACGGGTCAAGAACCAGTCGGTCAAATACACAGAGATGATCATAATCACGAAACCAATGTGCAGCGATCCGCGTGCGCCGACCCATGTGAGGAACAATCCGCCAACGGCAGTCAGCACCCCGTAGACCAGCGGACGGATCAGCATGGCGGGGTTGCGCTGGATCGCTGCTCGTCGTCCCCAGAACAACCACAGGAATACGACCACCCCCGCCAGCAAATAGATCAGCGTGGGAAAGTTGGTGAACGGCGGAATTTCCGCCGCCGGATTGATGAAGGGTGTGCGCGGTGTGCTGGCAGAGGGATCAAGCAGGATAATCGGGTTGGTCGATTTGATCATCCAATCGACCAGACGCAACGCCACATAATTGAGCATAATCGTCGTGATGACTTCATGCGCCCCTGTATAGGCTTTCAGTGCGCCCGGAATTGCACCCCACAGCGCCCCACCGAGAATGCCAACGGCAAGCAGCAGCGGCAGTCGGATCACCGCCGGAAGTGGGTCGAAGATGGGCGAAAAACCCACCCATACCCCAAGCACCGCCCCCGCATATAATTGACCTTCCGCGCCGATGTTGAACAAACCTGCTTTGAAACCCAACGCCACCGCCAACCCCGCGATCACGAACGGGATAGAGCGTACCAGCATCGTTTCAAGGTTTTCAGGGAAGAACATCAGCGCCGAACCGCCAAGCCGTAAATAAGCCGTTTCTGGCACATCGTCGGACGGTTCATCGGCGGTGTTGTTGTCGCCGTAGATGATCCCCGCTGCTCTGGATGAGCGGTCAATCACGAGGCGATTGCCGGGACGCCGCACGACCAGATTATTCGCCAGCAGGGTATCAAATTCGGTCTGGATAGCTGCTTCTACATCGTCATTCGTCAGCAGATCCCGGCTGTACATTTCGCGGATTACGCTGATCTGCTCTGACAGTGCCGTCGGGTTGAGAATGCCCGCCGCATCAAATCGGGCGATCACGGCGGTGGCTTCGCGTGCCGCCTCTACGCCGCCTTCCACCGTCGCCATCGCTTCGAGGTCGGCAAGCTGATCCTCACTTGCGCCCGACTCTTGCAGGATGACGGCGCGTTCACTTAAGCGGGTCAGCCGGACGATTCCGTATTCGTTCACAAACCCCATATAGGCGAGAAAATCCGCCTCGGTGTAGTCGTCAATGACGGGAAGCTGCGCGGCGATCTCGGTGCGTTCTTCCGGCGTGAGTGACTCTTTACCCGCTAGACTTTCCGCCAAGTCGCGCACTTGATCGCGTTCGAGGCTGTCCAGCGCGGTCAGGAGCGGCTGCGCCGCCGTGAGCGATTCCGTACCAATCGTGTTAATGTCCGCGACGCTCTCGGCAAGGTCAGTCAGGTCATCGTCGGAAAGATCGCTGAACAACGCCAGCGTATCGACGTAACGGCGCACATTTTCCGCATCCAGCGAGACGACCCGTTCTGCGCCCTGTGCCAGTGAACGCAAATCGCCGCGTGTCAGGTCGCCGCCTTCGGCTCGTGACAGTGCCAGCAGTTGATCGAAATCGTCACGCGAGGCGATGTCGTTGATCACCAGCCCGGTTGCGCCCTCAATCAAGGCGCTGTAAGCTGTGCCAGCGATGTTCACACCACGCCCCAAGTCGCCTTGCGCTCCAGTGGCGATCATAAACGGAATGCCCATGATCAGCGCCGTAATGACCGCAAAGACGGGGACGAGTGAGGGAGAAATACGCATCCATGTTCTTGTGATGGGATTGATCGTCATGGGAGGAGGCAGCGTTGTGTCGGTCATACTTTGCTGACTTCCCGCGTTGTCGCTTTCGGATCAACACCCGCCATGAGTAAGCCACACAGATTGCGCGTTGCACTCTGAATAGGCATATCTTCCATGATTTTGCCCGCGAACATGACGATAACACGATCCGACAGCGACAGGATTTCGTCTAATTCTGCCGAGATGAGCAGCACACCCGCGCCGCGATCTCGCATTTTGACGATCTGCTTGTGGATGAACTCGATAGAGCCAACGTCGAGTCCGCGTGTCGGCTGTGCGGCGATCAACAATTTGCAGTCCCGCGAAAACTCACGGGCGATGATCACCTTTTGCTGGTTGCCGCCCGAAAGCGCCCCGATCCGCGAAAAGATATTACGCGGACGCACGTCATATTGTTCGACCAGCGCTTTCGCAGAGTCTTCAATCTGCTGGTCGTCCGCCACGATGCCGCTGGAAAAGGGGTCAACGTAGTAGGTTTGCAGCACGAGATTATCTTTGACGGGGAAGCCGCTCACCATGCCATTTTTCTGGCGATCTTCGGGGACGTGGGCGACTCCCGCTTCGGTCACGCGGCGCGGGGAGGCGTGAGTCACATCTTGGCTGTTAATCCACACGCGACCACCTTCGACAGCGCGTAACCCCGTGATCGCCTCGATCAATTCGGTTTGACCGTTGCCCTGCACGCCCGCAATCCCGACGATTTCACCCGCCCGAACTTCCAGCGACACGCCTTTGACCGATTCCAACTTGCGGTCATCCAGCACGACGAGATTTTCTACGCGCAGCACCGAAACACCGGGCTTGGATGTGCTTTTTTCAACTTCGAGCAAGACCTCGCGCCCGACCATCATCTCTGCCAGCGATTCTTCGGTTGCACGTCCGGGCATGGTATGTCCTGCGACTTTGCCGCCGCGCAGCACCGCAATTTCTACGCAAATTTCCAGCACTTCTTTCAGCTTGTGGCTGATAAAAATGATGCTGACGCCACGTTCCAACAGCGTCCGCATAATGCGGAACAAGCCTTCGGTTTCTTGCGGGGTGAGGACGGCAGTTGGCTCATCGAGAATCAAAATATCGGCTTTGCGATACAGCGCCTTGATGATCTCGACGCGCTGCTGCACGCCAACGGGTAAATCTTCAATTTTGGCGTCGGGGTCAACATCCAAGCCGTACTGCTCGGAAATCTCTACAATGCGCTTGCGTGCCGCCCTGCGATCCAGAAACAGCCCGCGCACGGACTCGTTGCCAAGCATGATATTTTCAGTCACGGTGAGGACGGGGACAAGCTGAAAATGCTGGTGTACCATGCCGATCCCCAACCGGATCGCATCGTTCGGGCTGTGGATAATCGCGGGTTGTCCATTGACGAGGATTTCGCCTTCGTCCGGCTGGTACAACCCGTAGATCATGTTCATGAGCGTGCTTTTGCCCGCGCCGTTCTCACCGAGCAAGCCGAGTACTGTCCCCTTTTTGAGTTGCAGATCAATGTGATCGTTCGCCAGCACGCCGGGGAAGCGTTTCGTAAGTCCGCGTGCCTCTAACACGATTGGACGAGGTTGAGTCATAAAGTTTACCCTGAAAGTGTCTACAACAACGACAAAAAGGTGAATTTTAAGGAAAGTATAACCTCGTTTACACGCCAAACACAACTGAACTTGCCGCACCACATCTATACGTTCTACACAAAGTCAAAGAATTTGTGAGGATTGAGAACCACGAGAGAAAGTCTGTATATAATCTGCTGTAACGTTCTTTGCCGATAATGTAAGGATTATTCATTATGAGTGCCGCCCCTCCCACCCAACCAGACAGCTACGCCAGCGTCATGATGGAACGTAATTTCCTCAAACGCGCACTGGCAGACCTCAATTTTTTCAATAATGCCCATGATGGCGTTGTTTTTACCGATGCCGAGAATAAAGTGGTTTATGCGAACCCTTATTTCATGACCATGATGGGCATCAGTGATCCGGCTGAAATTCTCAATAAGCCGCTGCCCTCTTATGTATGGGGTGGCAAGCCAGAACAAGCAGAACTGCTGTTTCAGGATGTGCGCGACAATGGTTTTGTGCGCGAACGTGAACTGTCGCTGCACAACAAGAAATATGAACCCGTGTTTGCGATGTGTTCTTCGGTTGCCAGCCGGGACGGACAGGGAAATTTCGTCGGCACAGAGATCATGCTGTGCAATGTGACGGGCAAGCGCCGCGTTGAGGCAGAACTGCGGGATCGCACACAAAAACTGGAGCGCGTCACACAGTATACGCAAACCACGCTGACGATCTTGCGGGAAATGCTGGAACGCGGCGACTCTAACCGCGCCATGCTGGATATGGTCAAGCGGCTGCAAAACGAAGTTGAGCGCGGCGTGCCTCAAACCCAACCGGGAGCGTAAACCTCAAGCGCGGCAATGGTGGCGTCCAGCACATCCTCGACGCCACCGTTCGCATCAATCACACGGATTATGTCGCCGCGCCCCTCTAAAAAGCGCACCGCTTCAAAATACTGCTGTCGCGTTTCTTCAAGCTCATCATCAAACAGTTCTTTCACTGCACGCCCCTGCAACCGTTGACGGCTCGTTTCGGGCAGAACATCCAGAAACAGCGTGAGGTCGGGACGGCGTGCGCCCGCGTTCAGGTCGATCACATCCTGCATCGACATACCATCCCGCGATTGATACACGAGCGATGACAGCAAATAGCGATCACAGATGACCATGCAGCCATCCCCTTTGAGGAACGGGTTGATCACGCGGTCAAGGTGGTCAGCGCGGTTGAGCGCATACGCCAGCGCCAGCGTCCGGTTGGACACCGTGATCTCTTTGCGGAGTGCTTGCCTCAAGTATTCGCCTGCCACCGAAGGATCATACGGTTGGTAGGTGAGCATGATGCGACTCCCGTGCTTGTCTGCGAGTCGGGTATGCAGTCGGCGCGAAATCTCGCTTTTGCCCGACCCGTCTAAGCCTTCCAGCACGAGGAAAAAATCAGTTTGAGTCATCTTTATATCCGAGTTGCCGCCAACGCTCGTTTGGAGCGCCCGCTTTAAGCCAATCTACGCCTGTTTCGGTAGCAATACCGGGATTTACCCAAGCGATTTCTTGAATCTTTTCGACTTGACCCGCCACTTTTACGAAAATCTTTCGCACTGTGTCGTCAAGCGAACTCACATTGTAATCGCTTGCGCGTGCTGCTTCGAGCAAATGTACGTCTTCAAGCATAGCCAGACGCGATTTATCACTGTATGCAACCCGATCTAGATCGTCTCGCAAATCAGGATCAACAGTTTGCTCAAGCCACAGTATTTTCTTTTTACCTCTCGCGTAGAAGCGTCGCAACCATGCATATGAACGCGGTTTTTCGTCATTTTTCCATTCGCGTTCGATTTCCTCTGTCATGATAAGAATGTGATCGCCCATGACGGCTTCTTCGAGAAATTGTCTGCATAAACTGGAGGTTGGATGTTCTGACTCGCCCCCTGCGATGGCAACCGAGGCGTCAACAACGAGGTGGGCGGGCATGTTTATTCTTGTCCTACACGGCGTTTTCCGACAGCATCTAAATAACGGCTGTCTGCTCTAAATTCGACTTCTGCAAAATCTTCGGGGAAGTCATCAACATATGCCCCCATTTCATCTAAGTCGGTTGATGTAACAGTAGTACAACCCTCATCATCGCGCTTGAACCAGTGAAAAATCACATCTTGGTTAGCTAATTTCTTTTCCGCCACCAGTGTTTGAATCCCTAACAGTACGAGATCGCTGTGCGTTTCGATCACCACACGCACGCCGCGATTCGCCGCGTCTGCGAGAACTTGCGCCAGCGCCACCTGTGCGCGGGGATGCAGATGCAGTTCGGGTTGTTCGATGTACACCAACTGTCCCGGTTCAGCAACCAATAAAGCTACTAGGACGGGAAGAACTTGCGAGACGCCAAAACCTACGTCGGCAATGTTGACTAAATCGGTATTACTACTGTTGAGAGTCCGTCCCACAGACAATTTGATTTCGGTTTCAGTCCCAATGGACGCTGAAACATGAGATGTAAGTTTTAATTCATTGAGTTGTTTGTAAAGTTTATTTAATCTAGGATCGTTTTTCTCTTGCCACTCCAAAATTTCGCCTGCAAAATAATTCTCAAAAGTGCCAATAAACCGATTGCCAGTGGCAAATGCAAAAGGATAATCTCTATCGGAAAATCTACGTAGACCGGGAATGTGAAGAATTTGAACTATTTGTTCAACAAATAGGGTTGTTACAATTCCTATATCAAGTCGTCGTTCTGTAAGTTGGGGATGTTGTATAGTCAAGAAAACCCTTTTGCGAGTTATCTGATATTCTTTCCAATCAGTTATGTAAGGGAATTGATTGCCGAATTGTTCAGAAACATCCTGTTGTTGCATATCCAAACGGATAAACGCTGCTATCTCTTCATTTGAAGTAACAGTTTCATAGAGTTCTAGTTTTGGTTTTTCATTCCCTAAACGATAAGTGTTTTTCATTACCCCATCATTCGATTCTATTTGCCATGTAAATATGGCGGGGCTAGAGAATACTTGAGATGAGAAAAATTGATCGGCATCACTAAAGTAAACATTAGGACCATTCAGTTTTAGAGGACCCGCATCATAGGGTGATTCGAGGGTTTGCTTGAGCATCAGCAGGGGTTGCATGATGCTCGACTTGCCGGAACTGTTCGCCCCGGCAAGCACGGTGAGCGGGCGAATGGCGATCCGCGTTTCGTCACGCAGCGACTTGAAGCCGCTCACCGCAATCGACGTAATGCCGCGTGGTTTCTTTTCCTGATCCGCCATTGCGCTGACTCCTTAAGGACCTACGTTCACGGTGGGCGTCGCGCCGCCAATGTCGGACAAGCCGCCAAATGGGATGATCGACGGCGTAGCACCCCCTACACCACCGCCATCACCCGCGCTAAAGGTTGGCGCGACAGGGATAGTGGGTTGTAACGTCGCCGCGAGGTTGTTCACACCGATTTGTACTTCTCTAAAAATAGACCCCTCGCTGTTCGAGAACGCCGACAAACGCACGCGGTATAGCCCGTTCGAAAGCTGAGTCGTATCCAGTTGACCGAGAACACCGTTGTTCAGTTGATTGTTGAAGGGGCCCCCGAACAGGCGGTATTGATCTGGCGTGTTGAGCGATGCAATTTCTAACTGATAGCGGTTAAAGTCGGGTGCGCTCACTGTACCCGTGATGTTCACCGTACCGGAAACCGTAGCACCGTTCGCTGGAGCAGAGATGATCACCTGCGGCAGCACCATGCCCGCCGTGCATTGACCCTCTGGCGCGGCTTCGACAGGCAGTTCGATGCCTACCGACTGCGCGTAGACTTGACCGTCGGGCGTGTTGAGCCATGAAATCCCCGTCGGGTCGCTGATGTTCACGAATGTGTCCGTGATCACACTGTCGGGGCAGTATTGATTTGCGCGGAAGCCTGTCCACGTATCAATCGGGATGGTTTGCAGGAACGACGACGACGAGGGCGGCGGCGGCTGATTTTGCAGGAACAGTTCTGTGCGAACTGTCGTGCAAGGGATGTTCTGATCGTAGATTGTGCCAGTCTCGCTGCAAATCGTCTGTTCGACCACGCCGCCGGGGTTGACGAACGACTCTGGTCGTCTGCCTTCCAGCGCGGTACGCATGACTGTATTCCATAGGGGAACGGCGCTCGTCTGCGTGGTCGATGTCGTGGGTGCGTTATCCACACGTCCCACCCACACGCCTACAACGGCGTTACGGGTAAAGCCCATCGTCCACAAATCACGGTTGTCATTGCTCGTCCCCGTTTTCGCGCCGACCAAACCGGGATAGCCTTCAATCGTCAAACCGGAATTCAAGCCAAAAATGTCAGCGCGGGCGTTGTTATCACTCAAGATATTTTGCATGATGTAAGCGACTTGCGGCTGAATCAC
>JBBQRJ010000153.1:0-9974 GCA_038214955.1 Aggregatilineales bacterium
GATATTGAGAATCAACTGATTTATCTGTGAGGCAGCGAAAGCACATGGTTACACCGGTTATCCATATCGTGATCGACCAAGAAGGCAATGCCTGCACTATCAACCGGCGCGTCAAGGTCAAGATGATTGTGCAGAAACATCTGTTGGGAGGCGAGTCACTGCCCGCCATTGCTGAACACTACGGTATTGACCTAGCAGATGTTCACGCGGCGATGGCGTATTATTATGACAACAAAGCGAACATGGATGCAGAGTTCGCCCGTGACGAAGCCTTGATCCAGCAGGTGGGAGTTTCCAGCGCGGATTTGAAGGCAAAAATTCGTCAGCGCATAGCATCCCAAGACGGGGATATGGCGTAGAGATAACGTCTACGTTGTTCATTGGGCGCGGACGCGATGTATGGCGTCCTTACAAAGTGATTGTTGCGTAGGGGCGGATTACATCACAGGATCGTAGTGTAAAACCAGCAGTTGGTGTGATTCGAGGGGCAATAACCCGTAGGTCTGCCCCTGTGAATCGACAAACTCCACCTCATAAGCATCTTGCCCCAAAAGCTCAACGATGGTACCGACCTGACCGCGCAGCAATCCGGCAATAGGAATATCTTGGGTGAGCGCGACCACATCTAACAGCCGTATGGGATTATTCATCATGCCTCCTCTAGGACGTAACTGGTAACTAGTCGTGGAAAATCCTCTCCCGTTCGGATAATCCAAGCACTTCGCACAAGGGCGCTTTGTTCGGAATGCCCCTCTAGTACAAAGTCGAGCCGATAACGTTGACCATACTTGTCTTTTAGGTCATGCTCTGCCGCATCGGTGAGGGCGGCTTTTCTCAATGCCGCTTCCAAGTAATTGACATCGCTAAGCGTTAGTCCAAGAGCAGCGGCGAACACCCGCGCTTTGTGCTGTCCACGCGGATGTTCCGGGTTCAAACAGTAGTCGCTCAGTTTGGCTGTATCAATGAAAGCATGTTCGGCATTCGGTATCTTCACAACGACTGCATCCAGTTTTAGGGCGACAACCTCATACGATAAGATTTTAGCGTGAAATTGTTTCTGCCCCTACGCCCATCTTTTCGATCACCAGCGGGGCGACTTCCTCCCATTCGATGCTCGTTTGCCGTCCGCCTTCAAACTCTGCGACTGTCCATGCATACACGGCTTGCAACGCGGGATCGTCTTTGGCGACATCCAACCCAAGATGCTGCTTGACCAAAAAGATCAGCCCGGCGATCCCGCTGTCTTTGGTCAGCGAGACTTCCAGCGGACGCCCAAGCAAAGCTGGCACATTGAACGGCGCATACATCCACCAGAACTTATTCAACCCGTCCGCGTGAACGCCCGCCCGTGTGCGATGTGCATCGCGCCCATACAGCGGATACTTGTTGGGCAGGGGATCGCCCATTTCCTCGTACAGCGCCGCGAGCGCGTTTAGCGCGGTGAAGTCGGGGGCATCCTCACGGTAATAGCCCATGCCGATCAAGTGGAGCAGCACGCCTTCCAACGGCGCGTTGCCCGTGCGTTCGCCTTTGCCGAGCGATGTCCCGTTGATCACCGCGCAGCCTTCGCGGATCGCCGCGAGGCAGTTGGCGACCACCAGCCACGTATCATTGTGCGGGTGAAATTCGAGGTCTTCCGACGCTAACCCCATCGTCCGCAGCGTCTTGAAAATGTGCGGGATGCTGCGCGGGAGTGCCACATCCTCATAGGGCAGCCCCAAGCCCATCGTATCGCACACCCGAAATTTGGGACGCAATCCTGCTGGTTCGCACAGGGCTTGCACCGCTTCGATGAACGGTTGCATGAACTCCATCGGGGCGCGGGTCGCATCCTCAAGGTGCAAGCGCGGACGAATGCCCGCATCAACAGTCGTTCGCACGGCATCAAGGTAAATTTGCGCCGCTTGATTGCGTCCGCCCGGCTTGAACTTGTGAAACGTGTGATAATCCGACGCGGAAGCCAACATCCCCGTTTCGCGCACGCCCAACGCCTTGATCAGCGAAACATCGGCGGTGCTGGCGCGAATCCATGTCGTCGGCTCAATCGGAGCGCCCGCGTGATAGCGTTCCAACGCTCCCGTGAGTGCGACACGGTCTGAGGGACGATATGCGAAGAATTCCGCCTGCCGAATCGCGCCGCTTTTCCCCGTGAATTTGCACAGGATGTCGTAGATAGCGAGGCTTTGCTCTGCATTGAGCGGCAGCCCGCCCTGCTGACCGTCACGGTGAGTCGTCTCGGTCATCCACGCCTGAGCGGGTAATCCGGCGGGGCGTTCTGTCCAGACATATTGCGGAAACTGGTCACGGGGGAAACTGTCCAGAAAATAGTCGGGTGATTCCGGTTCGTGCATCATGAGCGTGTCCTTTTGAATGGGTGTGTGTTATCTCTCAAAAGGTAGATATATTGATGAAACTTGTCAATCTTGATTATAAAAATCAATCTATTTAACCTGAGTTTTGGATAGTTTTTTCTCCCCTCCCTGAATTCGAGGAGGGGTCGGGGGTGGGGTGATCCGAAAATCAATCTATTTAGGTGAATGATGATACGCTATCTAACGGCGAAACAGGCGACTGAAACACTTGGGATCACGGCGGCAACGTTGTACGCCTATGTAAGTCGTGGGTTGATTCGCAGCGAAGTGGGCGAAGGGGATACCCGCGAACGGCGCTATCTCGCAGAGGACGTGAATAAGCTGGTGAAGCGCAAGGCGCAGCGCGGCAGCCCCGACAAGGGCGCACGCGAGGCGCTGCAATGGGGATCGCCTGTGCTGGAATCGGCGCTCACGCTGATTGATGACGACAAACTGTATTATCGCGGGCAAGATGCGACTCAACTGGCAGTCAGCCGAACGTTTGAAGAAGTCGCGGCGCTCCTGTGGACGGGGCAGCTTATAGACGCAGATCGGCTGTTTGGTACGCCGCTTCACGCCGGCTCTCTGCATTTGGAGCGTGAGGCTTTATCTTTTGTAGCGCGAATGCAAATTGCGCTCACGCTGTCGGCAGAACAAGATTTGCGGGCATTGGATTTGCAGCCTAAAACGCTGTCGCTCACGGGAGCGCGGATTCTTCAACTGCTGTGTGCGACGATCAGCATGGCACAGGAGGGCAATATCGCTGAACGGCTGGCGGGGACGTGGAACGGGGATCATCAGTCAGAACGATTGATCAACGCGGCGCTGATTTTATGCGCGGATCACGAACTTAACACGTCGTCGTTTGCCGCCCGTGTTGTCGCTTCAACGGGTGCGACGCTTTACAGCGTAGTGACGGCGGGTTTAGGGGCGCTTCAAGGCTTCAAGCACGGCGGGAATACGCGCTTAGTCGCAGCGTTTCTGCGTGATGTCGAAGCGGCGGGCGAACCGCTCCCTGTGATCCGTGACCGCTTGCAGCGCGGCGAACACATTCCCGGTTTCGGTCATGTGCTGTATCGCGGTGGTGATCCGCGTGCGGCGGCACTGCTGGCGCTCATGCGGTCTGGCTATGCGGATCATCCCACGATGCAGCTTGCAGAACGGGTGATCGAGCAAACCAACGCGATCATAGACCGTGCGCCTAACATTGATTTCGCGCTGGTTGTGCTAGAGCGCCTGCTTGGTCTGCCACACGATGCGGCGCTGGCGTTGTTCGCGTTGGGTCGAACGGCGGGGTGGATCGCCCATGCGATGGAACAGTACGCCAGCGGTCAATTGATTCGCCCGCGTGCGGTGTATACTGGAAAGAAACCGAACGAATAGCACAAGCGAACCGATGGAAACCAACGCCACGCTCTTTGATTTTGAGCAGCGATCTTCTGAGTCATCGTATGTAGATGCGATCTGGCGTACTCACACGCACAGTGAAGGCACTTTTATGTCAGTTGCCGAGGCGCATTGGGGGTTGGTGGTGACTCAGTATCAAGGCAAAGTCACCGCGCATGTACGGGGTCCCGAAACCAAAGCGACGCCTTCGCCTGTCCCTGAGGATGCTGAAATTTTTGGAATTGTGTTCAAACTAGGAACGTTTATGGCGCATCTGCCCGCCATGACGCTTGTCGATAATCCGGTGGTCTTGCCTGATGCATCGTCGGATAACACCTTCTGGTTGAATGGTTCAGCGTGGGAAATGCCCGAATTTGAGAATGCCGATACGTTTATTAACCGCCTTGTGCGACAGGGCTTGATCGCGCATGAACCGGTTGTCGATGCCGCGTTACAGGGGCAGATCACCGATTTATCCTCACGTTCCGTACAGCGGCGTTTCTTGCGTGCAACCGGTCTGACTCATGGCACAGTTTATCAAATTGAACGCGCCCGTCATGCCATGACTCTGCTGTCTGGAGGCTCATCGATCCTCGATACGGTTGATCTCGCAGGCTACGCCGATCAATCGCATCTGACGAGGGCGCTCAAACATTTTATCGGTCAAACCCCCTCACAAATCATCAGTATTATTAACCGCGAATAGATGTCGTTTTTGTTCAATACGCCCATGTCAGGCTGGGGTATTCTAAGAACATAACCGGTAACAATCTGACTGATGGAGAGAATCAACATGCGTAAATTAGTCGTAAGCGAATTTATGTCGCTGGATGGCGTCGTCGAAGCGCCCATGTGGACATTCAAATATTGGAATGATGAGACTGCGAAGTTTAAAGGCGATGAGAGCGACGCCAGCGATGCCTTGCTGCTTGGGCGCGTAACCTATGAAGGGTTTGCGGAGGCGTGGCCCAATAGCAAGGATGAAGGAGCGCCTTACTTTAACGGTGTGCGTAAATACGTGGTATCAACGACACTGGACAAGGTTGAATGGAACAACTCGGTGCTGATTAAAGGCGATGTCGTGGAAGAAATCACTAAACTCAAGCAGCAGGAGGGTAAGGACATTGTGGTTCACGGCAGCGTCAAACTTGTGCAAACGCTTGTGAAGCATAACCTCGTTGACAGCATACGACTGCTTGTTTATCCGTTGGTTCTCGGCAAAGGCGAACGGCTTTTTCACGAGGGAACTTCTGCGACGCTCAAACTTGTGGAATCACATTCCATCAGTTCCGGCGTGGTGGCACTCGTCTACCAACCCGATAGAACGGCGTAGTTCAACTTTTAGCCCAACCCCTCTCCCCGCAGTCTGCTATGTCGCTTGGGGAGAGGGGCGACAGCGGCGCATGTCGCGTTTCCGCACAAAAAATCCCACTTGCTCACGCATCCCCGAAAATATGCTGTACAATTAAGATGGTTATTATATTGCGCGTTAGGGATGATGATGAGCATTGAAAACGAAGTGAATTCAGCCCTCCAGCCGTCGTGAACTAGTTCCCCCGCGAAGCGCGGCACTAGGTTCAGGGGGCGTCAAGGGCTTCTCGTCCACGTTTGGCATGGATGCCATAGCGGGTCAGTCCGGGGGTAGACAGCACATGCAGCCAGTGCAGTTTGCCTGCCACCCGCGGTTGGTAGACGTTCAGGTACACCAGCAGCGCCTTGAACCGCCCACCGTACTGCGTCGGCTGCTCTACCCCCTCAGCGAATACTGCGCCAACATACACTTCACCGAGCGAACCACATTGTTTCTCAAGCGCCATGAATAGATTCATTTGAACGACTGAGTGAATAGCCACACGCGGCAAGCGGGAATGATCCGCCCCCTGACTAGTTCAAAGGGCGCTTTGTCGTATTCGCGGATGAACTCGTCCATCGGCATTCCGACGCGGGTTTGCACATCCATTGGCACGTTCCTTCTACTTTCGCTATCACTCACATTATATAACGTAAAGGACGAGGCAGTGCCTCGTCCCCTTGCTTTGCGCCTTCGCGTCTTTGCGTCTTTGCGTTGAGTCTTTTCTTTCTTTACACCGTTTCCGTCTGCGGCACGGTGGTAAATTCCATGCCGTCGCCCGCCTCGTTCGTGTCTGCGATGACGTGATCGCCTTCGCGGACATGCCCCTCAAGGATGAAGTTCGCCAGCGGGTCTTGCAGTTCACGCTGGATCGCCCGCTTGAGCGGACGCGCCCCATATACGGGGTCAAACCCGCGTTCGGCAAGATACAACTTGGCGTCGTTCGTGACTTCCAGTGACAGCCGCCGACTTTTCAGCAGCCGTTCGAGCCGCTTCAACTGAATCGACACGATGCGCGTCAAATCCGCTTGCGTCAAACTGGTGAAGATAATGACATCATCCAAACGATTGAGGAATTCGGGTCGGAAATAGTTATCCAACTCATCGGTGATCGCTTGGCGCAGCACCTTTTTATCGGGGTTCGCGCCCATCCGTTTGATCAAGTCGCTGCCTACGTTGCTGGTCATAATGATGATCGCGTTGGTGAAATCGACGGTGCGCCCCTGCCCATCAGTCAAGCGCCCATCATCGAACACCTGCAAAAACACGTTGAACACGTCGGGATGTGCCTTTTCGACCTCATCCAGCAAGACGACGCTGTAGGGACGGCGGCGCACCATTTCCGTAAGCTGACCGCCTTCCTCATAGCCGACATATCCCGGCGGCGCACCGATCAAACGGGCAACGGCGTGCCGTTCGCCGTACTCGCTCATGTCAATGCGGATCATGGCGTCCTCGTCATCGAACAGGAACTCTGCCAGTGATCGCGCCAGTTCGGTTTTGCCGACGCCCGTTGGACCTAGGAGCAGGAATGTCCCGACAGGTCGATTCGGGTCTTGCAGCCCTGCCCGTGATCGCCGGACTGCCGCCGCTACCGCGTGGACTGCATCTTCCTGACCGATCACGCGCTCATGCAAGCGATCTTCCATCTTCAGCAGCTTTTCGACTTCGCCTTCGAGCAAGCGCGAAACGGGAACCCCCGTCCATTTGGATACAACATCGGCAATGGTATCGGCGTCTACTTCTTCATGGAGCATCGCGCCGCCTTCTTGCTGAAGCTGCTTTGACTGTTCCTCTCGCGCCATTAACTGCTTTTCCAGTTCGGGGAGCGTCCCGTAACGCAGACGCGCCGCCCCTTCGAGATCAGCGCGGCGTTCGGCTTGCTCTAGCTGATTTTTCGCCTCATCGATCTTGGTTTTCGCCGCACGGATTCCGTCGATGATGCCCTTTTCCATTTGCCAGCGGGCATTGAGCGCGTTGAATTGTTCGCGCAAGTTGCCGATCTCGTTTTCAATGGTCGCCAAACGTTCCTGTGACGCTTTATCGCGTTCCTTCTTGAGCGCCTCGCGTTCGATCTCTAGCTGCATAATCCCGCGTTCGACGGCATCCAACACCGACGGCTTAGAATCGATCTCCATTTTGAGCCGCGCCGCCGCTTCGTCGATCAGGTCAATCGCCTTGTCGGGCAGTTGACGATCTGGCAGATACCGCGCCGAAAGAGTCGCCGCCGCGATCACCGCACTGTCTTGAATGCGGACGCCGTGATGCACCTCATAGCGTTCTTTCAAGCCGCGCAAAATGCTGATCGTGTCCTCAACGCTCGGTTCTTCGACCATCACAGGTTGGAAGCGCCGTTCCAACGCCGCGTCCTTCTCGATGTACTGACGATACTCATCTAATGTGGTTGCGCCCACGCAGCGCAGTTCGCCACGCGCCAGCATCGGCTTGAGCATGTTACTGGCGTCGATTGCGCCTTCTGCCGCGCCCGCCCCGACAATGGTGTGCAGTTCATCCAAAAACAGGATCACGCGCCCTTCGCTGTCGGTGACTTCCTTGAGGACGGCTTTCAGGCGTTCCTCAAATTCGCCGCGAAACTTCGCGCCTGCCAGCAGAGCGCCCATATCCAGCGAGACGATTTGCTTATCGCGCAAGCCTTCCGGCACATCCCCGTTGACGATGCGCTGTGCAAAGCCTTCGACAATCGCCGTTTTGCCAACGCCCGCCTCACCGATCAACACAGGGTTGTTCTTTGTGCGGCGGCTGATCACCTGAATGACGCGGCGAATTTCTTCCTCGCGCCCGATCACGGGATCAAGTTTGCCGCGCCGCGCTAATGCAGTCAGGTCACGCCCATATTTTTCGAGACTCTGGAAAGTGTTTTCGGGGTCTTGCGAGGTGATGCGCTGACCGCCGCGAATGGTCGTCAATGCCTCGAAAATCGCATCACGGGTGACGCCCACCCGACTCAGCATTCCGCTGACGCTTTTATCCTCTGCCAACGCGATTAAGAGGTGTTCCGTGCTGACATATTCGTCTTTCATCTTTTCGGCTTCACGCTCGGCATTTGTGACCACATCGAGCGCGGCTTTGCTCAAGGTCGCTTTGACGTTGCTGCCATAGGCACGCGGACGATCCTTCAATTGATCTTCAATTTCGCTGAGCAGCGCCGTCGGACGCGCCCCAATCTTCGAGACGACCTGCGGCACAACGCCATCTTTTTGCCCTAACAGCGCCGCGAGCATGTGAATCGGCTCTACCGAACTGTGACCTAAATCGTTCGCGTTGGTTTGTGCGCGGAGCAGTGCTTCCCGCGCTTTGTTGGTGTATTGATTAAAATCCATGATAAATCCCCCTCAAAAGGGTCGAACATTACAATACTAGTTTATGAGGAGGATGTAGGAATCGCGTTGGAGGAATGACAGATAATTATTAGCTCTTACGAGAATGCTTTATCGTCAAACATTTTTAGTTGAAAAGCGTTTTCAGTGGTAGTTTGGTACACAAATGCTGGAAATGGAATTCCCGTTATATTGACACGGGCTTTCTCTATTTCATCGCGTCGGTTATTGCAAAATGGATGTGCGATACGCTGATTGGCTGTAGAAGTTTCGCCTTTGTCTCTTGCCCACCTAACAATGTGATCATGTTGGACACTTCCCTCTGGATCAATTTTCCCACCACAAATACCGCAAGTTGGTAGACTATCTAACAAAGTTTCGGTTACGATCATGGATTTTTGTTTCGCCGTGAATAATCTTCCCCTCACAACATGCGGAAGGGAAGGTTTCTGAGGTTCGATGATCATTGAATATTCGGCAAGGAATTCATCACTATCAATAGAGCCAGTATATTTTAACAATAACTGCAATAATTCATCATAATACTGTGCGGTCTGAGTAGTGACTTCGGGACCTGAACCAATATTGCGCCCTAATCTGTTTACGAGAATATCTTTATCCTTCCGCAAAATCATCTCAAATGCCCCTCGAAATGCGGAGAAAATATACTTGCGTTGTTTTATCTTCTCGTCATTTCCAGACATAAGCCAATATACAAAACCGTAAAAGAGACTACGGATATATGTACCGTCGGATTTATAAAAGTACAAAAGAGGTATAATTTCTAGCGATTTATTTGAATCTCCAGCAAGGTGACTAAGAATATCAAGAGCATTTTGTGTTATTGCAAAACCGTTATTAACGATTTCCGTCTCTCCTGCGTCTTTGTCTGCTTGTATAAGCTCATCTGTATCCGGTTTTTGACCCCTTGCACCTTCAGTAAGTGTTAAAAACTCGGCAATATAGTAGGGTTTCTTATCACCACGTGCGACCAAATATGGTTGCTTTAAACTCCTTATAGGGCGCATATAGGAGGGTTGAAACAGTGTATTTTGAATCATTTTTACATTATCTACTATTTTAAGAGCTTTTTCTTTGAGATTTTCATATTCATCTGAAACTTGTGAATGCCAATAATGTTCTGCATTGTCCACACTCGCTATTGACATAACAGTACGGGCAAAACTCGACTCTCTGTTATCTACTAGTTTTATTTCCCAATCAGAAAGTTCTTTTCCACTTTTATTTATTCTCAAAAATGATCTTTCTGCAATATTATAATCACCCTTTACCCAAAGAATATTAAATCCTATAGCTCCCTTCAAAAAATCCTGTCTGAATCTCGCACGGAAATACTTCTTTTCCCCCATCTGGGAGCGGATATTGGAAGCATCTTCTTGGATTAATCGCGTTAGTTCTTCTTCTGCTTCCACATATTCTTGAAATGTACCGATTTTCAGGGCAACCAAATTTCTTACAATTTTAGCAGCCTCTGTAATTTCTCTTGCTTGATCAGGATCGATCATTTCCCTAGCTTCATTTTGTCCC